>CATVQO010000035.1 GCA_958346165.1 uncultured Collinsella sp.
AGTAGTTCGGCTCGCCGAGATGGCCGATTTGCCGCTCATTCGTCGGGCATGACCCTAAGGTCAATGCCCTCCTCTTTCGGGGCAAATCGACTCATCTCAGCGACCCAAACACAATGTGCCGCAACGAATAAAGCCTCCGCAGCCACACGAGCTGCGGAGGCTTTTTCATGCCGGCCGGAAACCGTATCCCACTTTTCGGGCCCAAAATGGGATGAGCTTTCCCATGGTGATCCAAGACCAGAAGCATGTCCGATAGCGCGGCCAGGTCAAGAACAACAAGGCAAGCGTCACGCCAATTTGGACGAGCGTCTGCTGCAGTTTGAGGCTGCTGGCCCATATGGTAGAGTTAACCACCCATGAATTTCAGCACACTGCGTATCACCTGTGCTTTTGTCATTTGGGGAATGAACTTGTGAATACTTCTGTCGCCAAGAAAGCCAGCCGGGCGGTGCGCCTGCTCATGATGGTACTCACGGCAGTTCTCATTTTCTTCTTCATCAATGTTATGCTGCTCGTCTCCGATATCCAGGGCACGGCGCGCGTGGTCAACTACGCCGGTCTGGTGCGCGGCACCACGCAGCGAATCGTTAAGCTCGAGGACGCGGGCCAGCCTCAAGATGACCTGCTCAAAGCCGTGGATTCATACATCAACGGCTTGCGTTACGGAAGTGACGACCTCAACCTCGTCCGTCTCGACGACGACGAGTATCAGGCAAAGATGACCGAGCTTGCAAATTATTATGATGAGCTTTGCGCCGAGATCAGCCGCGTGCGCGAAGTCGGCTACGAGAGCACCGACATCATCTCCATGAGCGAGGAGTTCTTTGGCATTTGCGACGATGCTACGCGACTCGCAGAGGACTACTCTCAGGAGAAGGCGTCGGCGCTCAACTATCTCGAGGGCCTGGTGATCATCGACATCATGGGCTTGGTGGCGACCTTTGCGGTCGAACTTGTTCGCGCGGTGCGAACTGCCGCGCTCAATCGCGAACTGCAGAGCAAAGTCTATCTCGACGAAGCCACAGGACTGCCCAACAAGAACAAGTGCGAGGAGGTCTTGGGGCAGGAGCAGCCTGTCTCCGCGGAGGCGCCCGTTGCGGTGTGCGTCTTCGACCTTAACAATCTGCATACGGTCAATAACAGCTTCGGCCACGAGAAGGGCGACGAGTACATCCGTTCTTTTGCCCAGCAGCTGGGGCGCGTGGCGTCGGAGACCTGCTTTGTGGGCCGCGACGGCGGCGATGAGTTTATCGCGGTGCTGCGAGATACCGATCGAGCTGCCGTGGAGTCCTGTCTCGCTCGGGTTCGTGCGAACTTGAACGAGTATTCCGAGGCTCACCCCGACATGCCTATCAGCTATGCGGTGGGCTACGCGCTTTCCAGTGATTTTGATGAACCGCCTACGATGCGCGAGCTCTTTTCCCAGGCCGACAAGAACATGTACGTCGATAAGAACCGCGTAAAGGCAGCCGAGACAGCCGACCCGCAACGCGAGGACCGCTAAACCCGTAGCAAAGGGTAGCTAATTTGGGACGGGACTCTTTTGGCTATTTGAGAAGTTGTGCCATGGCGTTGACGAATTTTTGGACTTGGAGGGTGGGCTCGAGCGGATAGTGCAAAAAGACCGGCACCTCGCGACCGCATAGGAACGGCACGCCCACAAAGGCCGGGTGTACCCCCGACCATGCGCCGCAGGTGAGCACCGCGTCGCCCTTTTCCTCTGCCTCGTTAAAGAGCGCAAAGTCAAAGCTGTCCACGTCGATCACGTCAACGCCGCCGTCGGCCAGAAGGTCGATGCGCAGGCTGTCCATTGCGTCGTTGCCGTGGCGGAGCACGCGCAGGCGCATGCCCTCCAGGTCGGCAACCGTAATGCGTGTCTTGCGCGCCAGCGGGCTCGTGCGTGGCACGTCGATATAAAACGGCACGTTAACGATGCGGAGCTTTTGGCAGGCGTCACCCCAGCGCGGGGTCGAAAAACTCGACTGCACCACATCAACCTCGCGACCGAGGCTGCGCATGACGGTCTCGCGTTCGTCGTAGAGGTCGCTTACCGGCACGATCTCAAATCGCAGCGACGGTTCCAGATCGTGGATGCCCGACCACATCGACAGCGTTTGGCGCCCTGGGCACATCATCGACACGCCCAGGCGCACGGCACCGCCATCGCCCGCCGCGCGTCGGGCACGGCGCAGCGCGTCCTCGGACTGCCGCATGATCGAGAGCGCGCGTCGTCCACCAGCAGTGCGCCCGCCGGCGTCACCTTGACGCCCGAGTGCGAGCGTTCGAACAGCGTGATGCCGAACTCGGCCTCGAAGCCCGACACCTGCTTGACGAGCGCCGGGGTCGACACGCGCAATTTTGCCGCCGCACGCGAGAAGCTTCCCAGCTCCGCGGCGGCCGATATGGCCTCAAGTCGTCGATCGTACACGTCATTCTCCCGTTTTCGCACCCGTGGCCACATGGCGCCACAGGGGGTTATTTTCGCAGGTCACGCGCTCGGTTAAGCATAAACTACATTGCACAGCGTAAACCTACGGTTAACGCCATTCTAACAAATATGCAATTCACCTGCGCAAATGCAAAGCATACGATAACCAGCGAAAACCACGTGGGTCGGTTAATGGGAGCGACCCACCGGGAGGCACAAGAAGGGAAGTTCCTATGAGCAATTGGCTTAAGCTCGAGGGCGATGTCTGCGCCGTGACTGGCGCGCTCGGCGGTATGGGCGCCGAGATCTGCCGCGAGTTCGCCCGCAATGGCGCCAACGTCGTCATGCTCGACCTGGACGAGGAAAAGGTCAAGGCCGCAGCCGCCGACCTCGCCGCCGAGTTTGGCATCCACGCCGAGGGCTACAAGATGAACGCCACCGACGAGGCCGAGGTTCAGGCCGCCGTCGATGCCACCATCGCCGACTTCGGCCGCGTCGACGTTCTCGTCAACACCGCCGGCATCCTGCGCTTCGCAGCCATGGAAGACCTGCCGTTGAGCGACTGGGAGCAGGTGCTCAACGTCAACCTCACCGGTTACTTCATCACCTCGCAGCGCTTTGGTCGCGAGATGATCAAGGCCGGCCAGGGTCGCCTGGTGCACATCTCGACCGTCGCCAGCCACTCCCCCGAGACGTTCTCGGGCGTGTACAGCTCCACCAAGGCCGGCGTGAACATGATGTCCAAGATGCTCGCCGCCGAGTGGGGCCCCTACGGCGTCCGCTCCAACTGCGTTGAGCCCTGCTTCGTTAAGACCCCGATGTCGGCCAATTTCTACGCCGACCCCGAGGTCGAGAAGAGCCGCAGCCGCCTCATTGCCACGCGCCGCATCGGCGAGGTCAACGATATCGCCAACGCCGTCATGTTCCTGGCGTCCAAGCGCTCGGACTTTACCACAGGCGACGCCATCAAGGTCGACGGCGGCTTCTCCAACATGATGGGCGACCTCACCGCCAAGCCCGGCGGCCGTCGCGCCTATGCCGACAACTACCTAAAGAACAAGGGTGTCGAGCTTTGGTCCGATGAGTCCGGCGTCGCCAAGCCAACTGACCAGTAAACCAACCCAACAGGGAGACCCGCGGATACGCCCGCTCCTCCCCCGTATCGATTAGAAAGAGTCCAATGGCTTCCACCAACTCCAACAAGGGTCGCGCCGTCGTGCTTTCCGCCGCGTGCGTCACCATGTTCTTCATCAGCTCCATCGCGCTGTATTCCGTCGTGAGCAAGAACCTGCTCGCCGTCTACCCCGAGTGGTCCAGCGCTCTTACCTGGGCCTTCCCGGTCTTTCAGACCATCATGGCCGTGACGGGCATCTTCGCCGGCCGCATCTCCGATAAGATCGGCCCGCGCAACGTCGTGATCGCCGCCGCCGCGTGCTACGGCCTGGGCTGGTTCATGTCCGGCACCGTCACCGAGCCGTGGCAGTTCTACCTGTGGTTCTCGCTCGTCGCCGCCATCGGCAACGGCCTGGGCTACAACCCCGCGCTCACCACCGGCCAAAAGTGGTTCATCGACAAGAAGGGTCTCGCCTCCGGCATCACCCTGGCCGCTTCGACCGCCGGTCCCGCTGTACTGTCCCCGGTGCTCGCCTCGCTGCTCATCCCGAGTCTGGGCATCTTTGGCGCCCTTAAGGCGCTCGGCGTCATCTTCTTTGTGATGATCGCCGCCTCTGCCCTGTTCCTGAAGGCCCCCGAGGCCGGCTGGCTGCCCGAGGGCTTCGAGGCCCCCAAGGGCGGCGCGCACGCCGGCACCTTCGGCGACCTCACCCCGGGCGAGATGGTCAAGACCCCGCGCTTCTGGGTCCTCATCGTCACCTTCGCCTTTGCCGCCACCGCGGGCACCCTGCTCGTGGGCAAGGTTGCCTCCATCGCCGCCGTCCAGCTCTTCGCCGACCCCACGAGCGCCGCGGCCGTCGCCCTCGGCGGTGTGGTGGTCTCCGTCAACACCTGCGCCAACCTGGTTGGCCGTCTGTCCTTTGGCCAGATTATCGACAAGCTCGGCGCCTACAAGTCACTGCTCATCAGCCTTGTCGTCACCATCGTCGCCCTCGTCATCATGTCGATGAGCTTTACGCAGGCCATGTTCTTTGTGGCGCTCGCCCTGCTCGGCTTTAGCTTTGGCGCCCTGCTCGTCATCTACCCGCCGCTCACCGGTGGCGCCTTTGGCACCAGCAACATCGGCGTCAACTACGGCATCATGTTTTTGGGCTACGCCGCCTCCACCTGGATCAGCCAGCCCATCACTGCCGTGCTGTATCACGCCGAGGCCGGCAGCGCCGCCTACCAGCAGTCCTTCTACGGCGCCATCGTGATCGCCGCCATCGCCGTCGTGCTCACCGTCTACATGATGGTCTCCGACAGCAAGAAGAAGTCCGCCTAGTTTTACCGATGCGACAAAGGGACTGTCCCTTTGTCGCATTTCACCGCCACCAGTATTAAGGAGTCGAAAATGTCTGAGCTCAATCCCGTCCGCATTGCCGTTATCGGCGCCGGCGCCATGGGCCGCAACCACATCCGCTTTGTCACCGAGGAGCCCGAGGCCGAGCTCGTCGCCATCGCCGACGCCTTTGAGGGCGCCCGCGCCACGGCCGAGGCCGCCGGCGTGCCGTTTTACACCGATCCCGCCCAGATGATGGACGAGGTCAAGCCCGAGGCCGTCATTATCGCCACCCCCAACGACCTGCACCTGGGCGTTGCTCGCGAGGCTGTGAAGCGCAACATCGTGCCGCTGGTCGAAAAGCCGATCTCCAACGATCTTGAGGATGCCCAGGCCTTCGCCGCCGAGGCCGAGACCGCCGGCGTGCCCGTGCTCGTGGGTCAGCACCGTCGCCACAATCCCTTCGTCAACAAAGCCAAGGAAATCATCGAGTCCGGCGAGTTGGGCAAGCTCACCGTGTCGAGCTTCCACTACATGATCTATAAGAACGACGAGTACTTCGACGTCGAGTGGCGCCGCAAGAAGGGTGCCGGCCCGATCCTGGTCAACCTGGTGCACGACGTCGACCTGCTCCGTTACCTGCTGGGCGAGCCCGTTGCCGTCCAGGGCATGCAGTCCAGCGCCGCCCGCGGTTTTGAGACCGAGGACTCCGCCGTGGTCAACGTCCGTTTTGCCGATGGCGCGCTTGCGAGCATGACCATCTCCGACGCCACCGCCAGCCCCTGGAACTGGGAGGCCACCGCTCGCGAGGATCCGCAGTACCGCCCCTTCGACGCCGACGCCTACTTTATCGGCGGAACCTTGGGCGCCCTTTCGCTGCCCCGCCTGCACCAGTTCTCCTACGACGGCGCCTCTAACTGGCACAAGCCGCTGCAGATGGAGATTCCGGCCGTCGACCCGGCACTGCCGCACAAGATGCAGCTCAAGCACTTTGTGAAGGTTGTCCGCCGCGAGGTCGAGCCCGTCGTGACCCCCGCCGATAACGTCAAGACGCTC
This sequence comes from uncultured Collinsella sp., assembly GCA_958346165.1. The sequence goes on from CATVQO010000035.1 coordinate 5,919, forward strand.
ACGCTTCTCAACGCCATCAAGGAGGCCGCCGAGACCGGCCAGCTCGTCGAGCTGTAATGCCTTAAGAGCGACCGCGGCAGAAGCCCCATGCCGAACCCTTCGGTCCGCCACCAACAAGCCCCTCTTCTTTGCCCCGCGAGCAGCCTCCTGCCCGCGGGGCTTTTTGGTACCTTGCCGGCGATTTTTCTGGGACGGGGCGGCAAAAGTGGCTAAAAGAGCCCCGTCCCAAAATGACTACTTGGGTGGAGTGGCGGGTGGTATCCTTGGTAGCCCTGTGCTGCAAACGCACCTTAAACGCAAGGAGTCCCATGGATCTTATCGCCCAGCTCGCCCGCGAGCTCAACCTTAAGGCCGCCAACATCGAGGCGGCCGTCAAGCTCATCGACGAGGGCAACACCATCCCCTTTATTTCGCGCTACCGCAAGGAAGCAACGGGCGGTATGGACGACGTCGCCCTGCGCGCGCTCGACGAGCGCCTGTCCTACCTGCGCAATCTTGAGCAGCGTAAAGAGGACGTCATCCTGCTCATCGACGCCCAGGGCAAACTCACGCCCGAACTCGAGCAGCAGATTCGCGAGGCCACGCAGCTCCAGCGTGTCGAGGACCTCTACAAGCCCTACCGCAAAAAGCGCATGACTCGCGCGCAGAAGGCCCGCGAGGCCGGCCTGGAGCCGCTCGCCAACATGATCATCATGCAGGCCTCGGCCAAGGGCAGTGCGCTCGACGCCGCCGCAGCATACGTCAATGAGGAGGCCGGCTTCGACACGCCCGAAAAGGCGCTCGCCGGCGCCGCCGACATCGTGGCCGAGACGGTAGCCGAGGACCCGGAGAACGTCGCCGATCTGCGCGCCTTTACGCAAAACACCGCCGACATCGTCGTCGAGGCCACCGACCCCACCGAGAAGACCCCCTACGAGCCCTACTACAACTTTGACGAGCCGCTGCGCCGTATACCCAACCACCGCGTGCTGGCTATCGACCGCGGTGATCGCGAGGGCAAGCTCCGCGTGCGCGTGAACGTCGACGGCGCTGCCGCCACGGCACGCCTCGGCAGCCGTTGGCCCCGACGCCAGGGCGTGTTTGCTCCCATCTTCGATGCCGCCATCGCTGACGGTTACAAGCGCCTCATGGCCCCCTCGCTGGAGCGCGAGGCCCGCGCCAAACTCACCGTCCGCGCGCAGACCGAGGCCATCAATGTCTTTGCCAAGAATCTCGAGGGCCTGCTCTCGGCACGCCCCGTGCGCGGCGCCCGCGTGCTCGCGCTCGATCCGGGCTACCGCACCGGCTGCAAGGTCGCCGTCATGGACGAGACCGGCAAGCTGCTCGACCACGGCGTGGTCTACCCCACCAAGCCGCGCCACGACGTCGCCGGCACCAAGCGCGAGCTCGCCCGCCTCGTCAAGAAGGACGGCGTCAACACCATCGTCATCGGCAACGGCACCGCCAGCCGCGAGACCGAGGAAGTCGTCTCGGAGTTCATCGCCGAGCAGGCGCCTGAGCTGCGATACACCATCGTCAACGAGGCCGGCGCATCGGTGTACTCCGCCTCCGAGCTCGCCAGCCAGGAGTATCCCGACCTGGACGTCACCGTGCGTGGCGCCATGAGCCTGGGCCGCCGCCTGCAGGACCCGCTGGCAGAGCTCGTCAAGATCCCGCCCCAGTCCATCGGCGTGGGCCAGTACCAGCACGACCTTGACCAGACCGAGCTTTCGCGCACCCTGGGCCACGTGGTTGAGGACGTCGTCAACCGCGTGGGCGTCGACGTAAACACCGCGAGCGCGAGCCTGCTGGGATACGTATCGGGCATCACGCCGAGCGTGGCCAAAAACATCGTGGCCTACCGCGAGGAAAACGGCGCCTTTACCGATCGCCGCCAGCTCAAGAAGGTCCCCAAGCTGGGACCCAAGGCATATCTCAACGCCGCGGGCTTTTTGCGCATTAGCGGCGGCAGGAACCCACTCGACGCGACAAGCGTCCACCCCGAGAGCTACGAGGTGGCCACGTCCGTCCTAGAACGCGCCGGCGTTAAAGCAAGCGAGCTCAGCCGCGGCGGCGTGCCCGACATCGAGCGCCGCCTGGGCAGCATCTCGGCGCTGGCAAGCGACCTGAACTGCGGCACCCTCACGCTCATCGACATCGTTAACGAGCTCAAGAAGCCCGGTCGCGACCCGCGCGATGACGCGCCCGAGGTGGTCTTTAGCCGCTCGGCGCTTTCCATCGACGACCTGGAACCCGGCATGGAGCTCAAGGGCACGGTGCGCAACGTCGTGGACTTTGGCGCCTTCGTCGACGTGGGCGTGCACCAGGACGGCCTCGTACATATCTCTAAGCTGGCCAACCGCTTTGTCAAGCACCCCAGCGACGTCGTGCGCGTCGGTGACACGGTCAAGGTGTGGGTCGAAAAGGTCGATCGCGACCGCAAGAAGATCTCGCTCACCATGGTGCAGGGCAAGTAAACCGCCAAAGCAAAGGTGCCCCCTGTAGCGATGTGCAAAATCGCGAGTATTCTGCAAATTCCACCGTTCCGGATGCCCCTCAGAGACGAAAAAGCAAAAAAACAGCCCCCGTTTTAGCGTCGTCAGAGCCAAAACGGGGGCCGTTTTTTGCTTCGGTTAACTGATAAAGACCTTTACCTTGCTGAATACTCTCGATTTTGCACGGTGCAGGCGGGGGTACCTTTGCCCACGGAAGGATATGGAAGCCAAGCGCCAACTTGCTGGCAAGTTCGTGCCGGCAGCCCCGGCCTTTCCTTTGCCTAGCGCGACCCTCGCGGAGCGCGTGAGCGATAGGGAAAGGAAAGGCCGGGGCGAACAGCCCACGGTACAGTCGGTGTTCGCGCTACGGCAGGATATGGAAACCGAGCGCCGCGATATCCTTGGCAAAGCCGCGGACGGTGTCGAGCGAGACCTCATACGGGTCGCGACCGATGTTCTTGCGCTTGGCCAGGATGCTGTTGGGCACCGTAATGATCTGGCAACCGCAGGCTTCTGCCTGGTAAATGTTGATGAGCTCGCGCGTGGATGCCCACAGGACCTCGCAGTTGGGCTTTGCGGCGGCCTTCTTGACCGACTCCGTCATAAACGGAATGGGGTCGACGCCGGTGTCGGCGATGCGGCCGGCAAAGAGCGAGATGATGGACGGCGTCTCGGTGTCAACGGCCTCGACCATCTCGTCAACCTGCTTAGGCGTAAAGATGGTGGTGACGTTGACCTTGATGCCGTCGGCCGAAAGCTTGCGCACCAGCTCGGCGGTGGACTCGCCCTTGGTGGTCACGCACGGAATCTTGACGTAGACGTTCTCGGCCCAGGTAGCGATCTCGCGCGCCTCGACCTCCATGGTCTCGACGTCGTCGGCAAAGACCTCAAACGAGACGGACACATCGGTGATGTGGGTCAAGACCTCTTTGGCAAACGCACGGTAATCCGTCACGCCGCCCTTCTTCATAAGGGACGGGTTGGTCGTGAAACCCTGAACGTTGCCGTTCTCGTACATGTCGAGCATGCCCTCGAGGTTTGCACCGTCAGCGAACACCTTGATTGCCATCTGCCTGATTCCTTTCGTTAGCATACGGCCGATAAACTGCTAAACACTTTACCTACGTTTATCAAGGCGTGAGCTGCGGTTTTTTATCTTCTCGGCGAACGGTATAAACACCTCAGTGTTTGGATTGATAAATCGATTGAGCATGTAAAAGCAAAGAGTCGCAGTTTGGGCAAACGTCAGAACGCGGGATTCATTAGATGAGGCCGAAATGCTGCATCGCTGTGACGGTGCCGTCATGTGCGACATCATCAGTCACGTAGTCGGCGAGCGCCTTGACCTCGGGCATGGCGTTGCCCATGGCCACGGCCGTCTCGACAGCGGCGAGCATACCCAGATCGTTGCCGGAATCGCCAAAGCCAAAGGTGCGCGCGTTGCCGGTGCGACCCAGGTATTCCAGCGCTCGCGCCACGCCCACGCCCTTGTCAATGCCCTTGGGGCTCAGCTCGCGATTCTGACCACCGGTGTTGCACAGCTCAAACTCGCGATCGATAAAGCCGTCATCGTTGGCTACGCGAGCCAGGTAGCTCGCGACGATGCACACCTTGCCCACGCGCAGACGGCCGTCGACGCGCATCTCCTCGGCGCTGTGCACCACAGAAGTGCCGATCAGAGACGGCTGCTCAACACCCGCGGGTTCCAGGGCAAAGGTAGCCACGTTGGTCTCGAAAAAGGCTTCAATCCCTGCCGCGGCCATACGGCGTGCCAGCTCCTCGATAACGTCCTCATCAAAGCAGTCCTCGTGTACCACGCGGCCCTCGACCTCGAGCGTCGCTCCCGCCATGGCAACGACACCCGCCGGGTTCAGCGCGCGCAGGCCATCGGCAATCAGCCACAAGGGACGACCCGTGCAGATAAATGCCTGGTGTCCCGCGTCGCGCAGACGATGAAACGCCTCGACGACCGCCTGCGAGGGGCAAACCGCCGAAAAGTCCTTGTCGGTCATGTTGTCGGGATCGAACGACGTCAGCGTGCCGTCCACGTCAAAAAAGAGCACGGCGGAATCGGGGCACGCATCAATCATATGGGTTCCTTTCGGGGGCGAGAGTAAACGAAGTATCCATCATATAATGGAGCGACGCAACCAGAGAGGTCACCCATGGAATTTTACGCAAGCTGCCCCGAGGGCTTTGAGTCCGCACTCGCCGATGAGCTTAAACGCCTCGGGCTTTCGCATGTTCGCCGGCTGAAGGGCCGCGCTACATTTGAGGGCGAGCTCGAAGAAGGCTACCGCGCCTGTCTGTGGTCGCGCCTGGCGAGCCGTGTGTTCGTGGTACTCGGGCGCTTTGAGGCGCAGGATGCCGATGAGCTGTACGACAGCGTTTACGACATCACCTGGGAGACCATCATCCGCCCCGGCGCCACCATCGCCATCACCGCCCGCGGCGTGACCGAGCAGCTGCGCAACACGCGTTTCTCGGCCCTGCGCGCCAAGGACGCGCTGTGCGACCGTCTGGCCGAGACCACGGGCCGTCGCGCCGATGTCGACGCCGCCGATCCCGACGTTCACCTGTTGCTTTCGCTGCGCCAGCGCCGCGCGAGCATCAGCCTGGACCTTTCGGGCGACCCGCTGTTCAAACGCCTGCCGCCCGCAGCGACCCGCGCCGGCGAGGGCGCGCACGTGCTGCGCCCCGACTACGCCGCCCTGGTGCTGGCGCAGGTCGGCTGGACCGCACTGTGCGAGCGCGAGTTGACGGCCGACGATTACGAGAACGAAGCCCTTCCCACGCTGATCGATGCCTCGTGCGCCGGCGGCGGTCTGCTGCTGGAGGCCGTGAACATTCTGACCGACCGCGCCCCGGGCGCCGCACGCGAGCGCTGGGGCTTTGAGGGCTGGCAGCTGCACGACGCCGCTCTGTGGGAGCAGCTGCTTGCCGAGGCGCGCGAGCGCGAGGCGGCAGCGCGCGAGCGCCAGGCACGCATCGTGGCCGTAGACATCGACCCCGCCGCCCGCAAGACCGCCGAGCGCATGGTCAAGAGCGCTGGCTACAAGCGTTTTGTCGACTTTTGCGCCGCCAAGCCCGTCACCGTGCTGGACCATGTGGGCGCCGTCGCCGGTGCCGCCGTGGTCGCGGATACGACCGAGACACCGCTTTCGCTCATGCACGACGCCATGACGCTGATCGGCGAGCTGCGTCGCGCGCCCGAGCTTACCGCCGCGCCGGTCGCCGCGCTCGCCCGCGACGGCCTTATGGCCCGCGCGCTCCATGCCGAGCCTGCGCGCTCCATCGCCGTCATGCCCAATAACGAGGAGGCGGCTCTTGAGGTTTGGCCCTCGCTCGACCACGCCGCCGCGGCATTCGAAGCTGCGACCAGCTCAGACGCCGAGGAGCAGACCGCAGATGCCCAAGGCGAAGCCGCCGACACCCCCACGTCCGAACCTGCCGCCACGCTCGACCTGGGCGACGGCAAGCCGCTGCCCGTGCTCATCCCCGAGTCCGAGCAG
>CATVQO010000036.1 GCA_958346165.1 uncultured Collinsella sp.
AAACAAAAAACCGGTTGGAATGGGAATTCCAACCGGTTATACATTCAAGCAAATAGTGAATCGACTATGACCGTGCGCCCTCGAGGAAGAAGCGGCGGCTGAAGTAGTTGTACCAGGTGACGAGGAACGTGGCGATGGCCTTCATGGCCTGGTAGCCGATGCTCAAAAACGTGACGCCCACAAACATGTACAGGTCGTTGAGGCCCAGGCCGATCACCGACAGGATGGTGAAGATCGTGAACTCGCGCTTGCGGCTCATGCCTTCGCGGTGGTCGAACACGTACTTCATGCTGAGCCAGTAGTTGACCACGACGGACGTGATAAACGAAACCGTGGTGCTCATCAAAAAGTCGAGGTGGAACAGCTCGACGAGCGCAATGAGCATGCCCCAGTCGATGCCAAAGGAGATAAGACCCACGACAGCAAACTTGAGGAACTGCTTGGTATGAGGTTGTGCCAGCGCCTTGCGCACGTAATCACATCCAATGCGTTGATGAATCGAGCAGAGGATACTTTAGAGCTTTTACAAGGGAAACGTAAGGTCTTTGCCAAGAACTATATGAACTCGCCAAATTTTCAAGAGCTAATCCGCAAACGTTGAAAATTTGCCCGTAAACGAGCGACACCCACGGACGATACTGCGCTGAGTGCGCGTCGTTCGTGGGCGCCGTAATGCTGCAGGGGTTTCGAGCTATTTTGTCTCGTCGCCCTCCAGGAAGATCTTTCGGGTCACAAAGTTGTAGACCATGACAAGCGCGGTGGCGCAAATCTTGGCGATATTGGCCTCGAGCCCCAGGCCGGCGTTGAGCGCCAGCACGATGCCGTCGTTGAGCGCCAAGCCGATCACGGACAGCACGACAAAGATGATGAACTCGCGGTGGCGGCTCATGCCCTCCTTGTGCGCAAACACGTACTTCATGCTCGCGACGTAGTTAAAGATGAGCGAGACGATAAAGCCGCTGGTATTGGCGATCAGGATATTGAGGCCCAAACCGTAGTGGAGCAGATTCATGATGCCAAAGTCGATGATCGTGGCGACGACGCCGACGACGCCAAACTTCATGATCTGCGCAAGGAGCTTTTGCATGGTACCTGCCTTAGAGTGGCGCCGGAGCGCCGCGGGGATGACAAACTCAGCAAGTTTAGCCAATCCCCGCAGGCGGGGCTAGGCGCGCTCCTCGATAGCACCGTTTCTATATGCATCGAGCAGCTGGCGTAGGTCCTGGATTTGGCTGCGGATCTTGGCGCCAGTGTCGGTATCGCTGACCATGCGGCGGCGGTCGGCCTCGTCAAAGCGGTTGGTCTCGCTTTCGATGTCCACGTTGCGGGTGAGCGCCTCGGCAACCGTCGTAAAGGCCCGGTGCGACTTAAGACGGCATCCGCGCGAGCTCGAGATAAGCGTGTAGCCGGCGATGCCCGTCTTGGGATGGTAGGCGCGACAGAAGCCGCCGTCGATGACCAACAGCTTGCCGTTGGCGCGGATGGGCTGCTCGCCCTTGGTAGTCTTGACGGGCGTATGACCGTTGATGATGTGGCCGGTCGGCGAACATGCCATGGGTGCGACGCCGAACTCGCGCATGATGTCGTCGCAGAGCGAGGGCGACTTGGTAAGCGTAAAGTATGGGTCCATCGGCTCGGCCCAGGTGCTCTTATCGGCGATATAGGCACGCTCAAAGGTACGCACCAGGCGTCCGCTCGCGGGTGAGTTAAAGCCGATCCACAGGTACCACATCCAGTCGAGGGCGTCGCGGTCGCCCACGCGCCAGGCGCGGCGGGCGATGCGGTCGCAAAAATCGAGATAATCGCGACCGGCGTGCCAGGTACCCAGGCAGTTCATGCTGCTAAAGGTACCATCCTCGTTGAGCGGCACACAGCCATGGAAGAGCAGATTGCCGTTGGCGACCTTATACATGGAGCCGTGGGTATAGAGGAAATCGATGTGGCGATGCAAGTGATCGGCGGTGACAAACTCGGACACGAGTTTGTCGATGATGTGCTGCTCCTCGGGCGTGAGCGTGTAGGGGTCCGCCGGATCGACGGTGGGGAAGTCGTTGGTCGTGAGCGGCCACACGCTGCCGTCGGTGAGCGTGACCGTGCCGGTGCCGTGGTTGATCTTGTCGAGTAGCAGGCGGTCGGTCATGTCGAACTCGGGGTGGCGCTGGATAATCTGGCCCTCGAGCTTAAAGAGCAGCACGTTGATGGCTTTGATCAGCGGGCTTATCGGCTCGCCGGCGGTATAAGTGGCGTCGGCGAAGGCGACAAGCTCGCGCAGCGAGATACCGTAGTCGTTCTCGAGAATCTCGTAGTTGTCGTAGCGCAGGTTGTTGCGCAGCACCGTGGCGATGCAGGCGGGCTCACCGGCCGCAGCGCCCATCCACAGCAGATCGTGGTTACCCCACTGAATATCGAGCGAATGATAGGTGAGCAGGCGGTCCATAATCTTGGCCGCACCGCCGCCACGGTCGAAGATGTCGCCCACCAAGTGCAGGTGGTCGACGGCGAGGCGCTTGATGAGCGAGGCAAGCGACTCGATAAAGTCATCGGCGCTGGCGGTCTCTAGGATGGACTCCACGATGCGCTCGTGATAGCGCACGCGGTAGTTGTTCTCATCCGGATGCGTGTGCAGCAGCTCGTCGATGATGTAGGCGTAATCGCGCGGGATGGCCTTACGCACCTTGGAGCGCGTATAGCGGCTCGAAAGCGAGCGGGCAACCACAATGAGCTGGTCGAGCATGGTCTTGTACCAGGTGGGGGAGTCCTCGCGCCGGCTGCGGACAAGATCGATCTTCTCGCGCGGATAGTAGATGAGCGTGCACAGCTCGCCCTTTTCGTCAAAGGAGAGCGTGTCGCCAAAGATCTCGTCGACATGCTCGCGTACGACGCCCGAGCAGTTGTTGAGGATGTGCATAAAGGCTTCGTACTCGCCATGCACATCGCTCATAAAATGCTCGGTGCCCTTGGGCAGGTTGAGAATGGCCGACAGATTGATAATCTCGGTAAACGCGGATTGCTCGGTGGGAAATTGTCTCGACAGCAGACGCAGATACTTAAAGTCTTGCGGGTTGCGATCGAATGCGACCATGAAGCACCTTCCGATGTTGTTGGTAAAACTGACAAACAGCGTCAAACGTTTATCAGTATGCGCCGCTTTTGTTTCGAATGGGGATGGGAGGTCGAATTGTTGGCCGAACGGTTTGGTAAATCGATTTAGTTGAGGTAGATATGGCGGTTGAGTGGAGACGCAGGGTCGTTTTTGCAGACGCATGCCTCCGGGATCGATAGAGATGATGACGGTAAAGATGTTCACTATCTTTGGTTCAATTTGGTAAATAGTGGACATTTGTACCGTATTCACGCTTGCTGTGCATTAATTTACGCAGAAATGAGTAAGGAGCCTCATATGAGTGATTTTGTCCTGACCTGTGAATCCGCCGCCGATCGAACCCGTGAGTTCTTTGCGTCGCGCAATATTTCTGTCGTGTGTTTTCATTACGAGATCGACGATGTTGTCTATACGGACGATCTGTATCAGTCGATTACGCCGGACGAGTTTTTTGCCCAGATTGCCGCGGGCGCCATGCCCAAGACGTCTCAGGTGAGCGTAGGTGAGTACGAGGAGTTTTGGGAGCCGTTTGTTGCCGAGGGCAAAGACGTGCTGCACCTGGCGTTGTCGTCGGGTATTTCGGGCACGTATGGATCGGCCTGCGTTGCGGCGCAGATGCTCGCGGATCGCTATCCCCAGGGCGGCAAGGTGCGCGTCATCGATTCGCTGGCTGCGTCTTCGGGCTTTGGCCTGCTGGTGGAGTGTGCCGCCGACGTTCGCGATAGCGGCGCTTCGCTTGACGAGACGGCCGCTTGGATTGAGGAGCATAAACTCAACCTTCACCACTGGTTCTTCTCGACCGATCTGTCGAGCTACCTGCGCGGCGGTCGCATTTCGGCCGCGAGCGCGATCATCGGCACGGCGCTCAAGATTTGCCCGCTTATGACGGTCGATTGCGAAGGTGAGCTGGCGCCGCGTGAGAAGATTCGCACCAAGAAGCGCGCGATCTCCGAGATGGCCAAGACCGTGATGGCGCATGTGCAGGACGGTGCGAACTATTCGGGCAAGTGCATCATGTCGCACTCGGCGTGCCGCGGGGACGCCGAGGCCGTTGCGGCACTGATAGAGGAACAGGTTCCGCAGCTTAAAGGTAAGATTGAGATCAATAGCATCGGTGCTCTGATTGGCTCGCATACCGGCCCTGGCACGGTGGCCGTCTTCTTTATGGGCGACAAGCGCGTGGACTAATGTTCGTGGGTTGACTGACGGTTTTAACGGCTGCGCCTGTCCCTCCTGATATTTGATAACAGAAAAAGGCCCGTCCCGTTGTTTGCGGGACGGGCCTTGCTGTTGCGGCTAGCGTTTCTTTCCGCGGAAGAAAAAGCCGTGCAGCGAGGGCTTGAGTCCGCGGTTGGCGCGACGTTCCTCGATATGATCGTGGATCGAAGCGACGCGTTCGATGACTTCGTCGGGGATCGGCACATCGGGATTCATGTTCTCGACCTGGCTGACCTCGGCGGCGGCGACCTGGTCGATAATGGGCACATCGTCGCGCGAGATGACGGGCGTGGCGTCTTCCTTCATCTTGCGATAGCGCTGCATCATGTCGGTCTGAAGCTGCTGGGCCGAAGGCGGCGTCCAGATGATGGCATTGGCGCCGGCAGCGATGGTCTCACGGATGCTCTCGGGCGTCTTGCCGCCCGGTGCGATGAGCGGCAGGTTGGGATAGTGCTCGCGCAGTTCACGCAGGACCTGCGGCGTGTTCTTGCCGGCCGCGATGTTGAGGATCTTGGCTCCGGCGCGCACCTTGGCGTGAGCATCGTCGTCGCAGCGAACGACCGTGGCGATGACGGGGATGTCGGCGATGTTGGTGATGTGCTCGACCATCTCGGCGGTAGCGGGGGAATTGACCACGCAGCCCGCCGCGCCCTGCATCTCGGAGACGGCCGCCATCTGCACGGAGCGCTTACCGGTGGTGGTGCCGCCGCCAACGCCCACAAAGACCGGGCACTCGGCAACGGTCAGCAACGCCTGCGTAATGGCGGGCTGCGGCGTGAAGGGGTAGACGGCAAACACGGCGTCGGCATTGGAGTTGCGGATGACCGCCACGTCGGTGGTGTAGATGAGCGATTTGATGCGGCGTCCAAAGAGCGTAAAGCCGCTGGCCTCCTCGATCTCATTGGGCATACGGAGGGCTGCCTTGCGCAGACGCCCGTCGATGGGCAGCGGCTCCATGGGCAAGAGGCCGTTGGGAGTTACGGCCACCTGGGGCTCGGTAAATTCGTCTGCAAGCTCAACCTCGGAGAAGTCGACCGAGGCGACGATGTCCTCGTGAACCTCGGCGGGAACATCGATGGGGGCTTGGTCGTTCGTCGCGGCAGGCGTCTCGAAGGAGCTGGTGCCGACAAAGGCGTCGACGCGCTCGTTCAAATCGTTGAGAGAATCCATGGCGGTCCGTTTCTATGCTGTGCGGTCGGCAGTGTACGACCGGCGTTGCGAGTGCTAAATCGTTTGACGAGTTGATTTTTCCCCGCTGCGCCATCCGTTAGACTGAAGGGCTGGCGAACGTGAAGGAGCTGTGGTGGCGGGAATCGAGGTGCTATCTTGAATGTCCCGTATACAAAAGAGAGGTGACGCGGTATGGAATTCTCGGCAATGTTGGGCTCGATTGGCCTATGCGTGGGCGCAATCGTTGCCGCCGCGGTCATCTACTTTGCGGTCACGGCCATTAAGGGCAAAAAGGCTGAGCGCAAGGAGCGCGAAGCGCTTGCGCGGCATAAGGACCAGCAGGACAGGCGCGCACGGCGATAGCTTGTTGAGTTTTGAATCCGTGCGCTAGCTGCGTTTTCGGACCAGGGCGATATAGAAGCCCTCAAAGTCGCGACTGGGCGGAATGGTCAGCGTGCCGGGCATGCCGTTGGCAATGGCCGAGACGTGGCCTTCGGCAATGGCTTCGGTAAGGGCGTTGCACTCGATATGCGGATCCTCGCCGGCACCCTGGGCGCGACGCGCTTCGCTTTCGCTTGGCGTGCCGTCGAGGGGGATGAGCTCGCAGTCCATGTGCTTGTCGAGGGCCTCTTGCAGGGCATCCTCGTTTTCCTGCGGCAAGATCGAACAGGTCGAATAGACGAGCGTGCCGCCCGGTTTGAGGGCCCCCATGGCGCGGTCCAGAAGCGCGCGCTGCGAGCGGGCGCACTTAACGAGCAACTGTTCGGTGAGGCCGCGCAGGCTCTTTTCGTTGCCGCTGATGACGGTGCCCGTGCCGGTGCAGGGGGCGTCGAGCAGGATACGGTCAAAGCGGAAGAACTCGTCGAGCTCGCGTGCGTCAATGCGCATGACGGGCACGTTTTTGGCGCCCTGGCGGCCCAAGTTTGCCTCGAGCTTTTCGGCGCGGGGAATGCTCATCTCACAGGCGGTGAGGTGCGCCTGTCCCTGGGTGAGGGCGGCGATCTGCGTCGTCTTGCCGCCGGGGGCCGCGCACATGTCCAGGATGTCCTCGCCGGCACGTGCGCCCAGCACCAAAGGCGGCATCATGGACGACAAGCTCTGCAGATAGATTTTGCCGTCACGGTAGATGTCGAGATCCCACAGATCGGAAACCTGGGCCTCGGGCAAGATGAACGCGTCCGGGTACCACGCGACGGAGCGGTGGGCGATCCCGGCGGCGTCGAGTGCCGCGGCAATGTCCTCGGCGGTCGCCTTGAGCGTGTTGGCGCGCAGCGTGACCGGGCGCGCGGCTGCGGCGCCAAAGCCCTCGATCATGAGCTCGGCATCGGCAGGCGTATAGGCACCGGCAACCGTGTCGACCATAAAGCGCGGCAGGTCGGCGGCGCAGGGAAGGGCGGCAAGCCGGTCGGAAAGCTCGGTAGCGGCAAACTGCCTAAGCTTGAGCTCGGGCTTAACCTGCTTTTTCTGCTTACGACGACGCGGCTTGGACATCCGTCTTTCCTTCCCGTCCCAAATTGACTACTTTCCGGGCACGCTGCTGCCGGCGTGCTTTAGTACTGGCTCTCGTGCTTGCTAAAGAAGTCGAAGCGCGGGGGCAGCGGCTTCACGCGGTGCTCGCCGGGCTTCTCGCCCAGGCTCTCCATAAACTCGTCCGTAGAGGCAAAGATGTTGTCCCAGCTAAAGAAGGCGACCGGATCGACGTCGAAGTACTCGCAGATGAGCTCGCAGCCGGCCGGGACGATGCCGTGCATGAGCACGGTCGCCACGCGCAGCTCGGTAAAGGCGTCGACCAGGGCCTGCTTCATGGCGGCGTTGGCTGGTTCGCCCTCGAGCTTGTTGGCGGCCTTGGAGGCGTCGCTCCAGCGCTTGTTGGCGGCGCGCAGGTAGTCGTCGCACACGGCGAGCGCACGGTGCGTCTCGAACTTGTACATGGCCTGCTCAAAGGCAAGGGCGGCCTGCTCGGCAGCCTCGACCACGGCGGCAGAGGCGGCACCGGCGGGGATGCAACCGTTGCGGTACGGGCTCTCGTCGCCCTCCTTGACGGCGACGCCGTAGAAGCAGCTGCGGGCCAGGCGGTTGAACACGCCGGTCAAAAGAGCGCTCTCCTTAAGGGCAGGATCGATGACGCGCTTGTCGTCGCAGGCGCGCACCTCGTTGCCGTCCTTGTCCTTGCCGGTCACGCGCGTGTCATATGCCTTGGGGCTAAAGCTCACCGGCTTCTCGGACAGACCGAGCGACAGCCAATGCGCGCGCATCTGCTCGCAGGTGTAGTGGTTGAGCAAGTCGTCTGCCGGCGGGGGAGGCGTCTGCGAGGACGAGCTGGCCTTTTTGCCCATGTAGAGCAGGTGGTAACAGGCGCTGACGGTGCTCTGCGTGAGGTTCCAACCCAGGGCCTCCCACATGGCGGTTTGCGCGATGCAGTAGAAGTAGATGTTGTCCTGGCCGATGAACTGGTAGATCTGCGCGTCGTCCGAGCACCACCAGTCGCGCCAGTCGAGTGAGCTGTGCTGATAGGTGGGCGCGGGGACCTGCGTGGAATCGGCGGAGGGCTCGCCCATGAGGGCGGCATCCTGGGCGGCGACACCCTCAGTTACGCCGGCGGCCTTGGCATCGCGTGCGAGCACGGTGCGCGTATAGCTGATGGGCGCCCACAGGCTCTCGGGCCAGCACCAGCAGGTGACGTCGTTCACGCCGTCGACCTCGGGCACCGGAACGCCCCAGTCGATGTTGCCGGTGATGCGGAAGGGCACGAGCGCCTTGCCGCTACGGAAGCGCACACCGCCGTTGGCGAGCACCGCGTGGGCGTCGTCGCGCTCCTTCCAGCTGGGGAAGGTGACGGTAAAGCTGCTCTTGTTGCCCTCGGGCTCCAGCACGGTGTGCTCGGGGAGCTGGTCCTCGACGGCGTCGAAGGCCTCGCGGAACTTGTTCTGGATGTAGAGCTGTGCCGGCAGCAGCCACTCTTCCATGGTCCTGGAGACCACGGAGCGAACCTGCGGGTTCTGGGCGAGCTTGGCGGTGTAGGTCTTCATAAAGTCGAGGTAGGCCGGCAGGTCGAAGTAGAGGTTGTCGACCGGGCGCAGCTCGGGCACCTCGCCGGTGAGCTGGCTCTTGGGAGCGATGAGCTCCTCGGGCTCAAACTGGTGACCCAGGTCGCACTCGTCGGCGTAGGCTTTCTCGGACTTGCAGCCCTGAATGGGGCAGCGGCCGATCACCTGACGGCCGTTGAGGAACGTGCCGGCCTTGGCGTCGTAGAACTGCAGCGTGGAGCGCTTGGAGATGGTGCCCTGCTCGTGCAGGCGCTCGATAATCTCGGCGGTAACCTCGTTGTGAATCTGCGCAGCCGGCTCAAGGCCCGAGCCGCCGTAGATATCGCAGCTGATGTTGTAGTTGTTGAGGGTCGCGGCCTGGCGGGAGTGATTGGACTCGACGTACTCGCCGATGGACTTGTCGTAGCCTTCGTTCTCCTTGAGCTTGCGGTAGCTCTCCATGATGGGCGAGCCATAGCAGTCGGTGCCCGAGGTGAAGATGACGTTCTCGCGGCCCAGACGGTCGCGCAGGAAGCGGGCGAAGAAGTCGGCCGGGACAAAGACGCCACCAACGTGGCCAAAGTGAAGGCCCTTGTTGCCGTAGGGCTCGCCGGCGGTAACGATGGCGCGGCGAGGCCAGCTGGGACGGTCGTTCATGGAGTATTTGGATGCCATGGGACTCCTTCGCATATGGTGAGGGCGCGGCCGGGCGCAAGGCCTGACGACGCGGTGGTCAATTCGTGCATATCGTTCGACATTATCGCACATGCGGACGGGTACGTGGCAGGGGCGCTATCCTAAGATGCTATG
Source organism: uncultured Collinsella sp. (assembly GCA_958346165.1). The sequence continues at coordinate 9,328 of CATVQO010000036.1, forward strand.
AATGAGATTTCCAACATACATGCGTTTGAGGACGAGGAATTTCTGCACGCCTGCTTTGTGTGGGGGATGGCCGTGCTTGTGGTGTTTGCCGTGTGCCTGGTGCCGGTGTTTATGCTGCTGGGCGGGCCCGCAGACTTGGATGTGGCGGACGCGGGCGGCTGGACGGCGGTTTTGGGCTGGATAGTCGGCTTGGCTGCGGTTTCGGCGGCGTCATTTGCCGTGCACGAGCTGGTGCACGGTGTGTTATTTAAGCTTCTGGCGCCTGCGGGCGCGAAGGTGACCTTTGGGGCGAATCGCGAGACGGCGATGATCTATGCCTGCGCCGAGGGCGTGGTCTATTCGCGCCGGCGGTACGTGGCAGTTTGCCTGGCGCCGACGGTTGTTGTGACGGCGGCGTTTGCCCTGGGGTTTGCGTTTTCGGGCTATCCGCTGATGTGCTACCTGGCGGCCGGCTTGCATTTGTCGGGCTGTGTGGGCGACTGGTATTACGTGCGGACCATCCTGCGCGACCGCCGCATTGTCGCCTGCGAGGACACGTCCTTTGGCGTCCGCTTTTTCGCAAGGTAGTCTTTTGGGATGATTTTTCTGGGACGGGGATTAAAAAATCATTGTGGGAGAGGAGATGTCCATGAAGCCGTTGCTGCTGCATGCTTGCTGCGCGCCGTGCTCGCTGGAGCCGGTTCGCCTGCTGCGCGAGGAAGGGTTTGAGCCCACGATCTGCTGGACAAACCCCAATATTCAGCCGCACGATGAATGGCAGCGGCGTTTGGACGAGCTGCGCCGGTGGTGTGCCGATGGCGACATCGAGCTCATCGAGGCAGGGGAGGACCGCGATCGCTGGGAGACCGGCGTGGCGCCGCTGGGTGCCGATCGGCCTCGTCGCTGTCGCGCGTGCTATGCCCTGCGCTTGGCCGAGGCGTGCCGCGTGGCCCAGGAGCGCGGGTTTGAGTTTGTGGGCACGACGCTCGCCGTCTCGCCGTATCAGTTGTTCGAAACCTGCAATGACGTGCTTGAGCGCTTGGCGGCGGCACATGGGCTCACCCCGGTCATTCGCGATTTTCGCCCGTATTACCCCGAGGCCACGCGTCGTTCGCGCGAGCTTGGCATGTATCGACAGAATTACTGCGGCTGCCGGTTCTCGGCCGTCGAGGCGGCCATGGATCGAGCCCGCATCCGCGACGAGCGCAAAGCCGCCAAAAAGTAGTTCATTTGGGACGTCAGCCTGCTAGGATGTAGAGCGGACTTTAGCTATATAAGGAGAATCCGACGTGTCTATGCGTACCGATGATTTTGACTACAACCTTCCTGAGGAACTGATCGCCCAGGCGCCTGCCGAGCCGCGTGACTCCTGCCGTCTGCTGGTGGTGGATCGCAAGGGCTCCCAGGCGGGAACGCCGCTGGAGCACGGCGGTACCGTTGAGCACCGTATCTTCCGCGATATCATCGACTATATCGAGCCGGGCGATGTGCTCGTCATCAACAAGACGCGCGTGATGCCGGCCCGCCTGATCGGTCGCAAAGCCGGCTCGGGTGGCGTGGTCGAGACGCTGCTGCTCAAGCGCCGCGAGGACGTGGATCCGCTGGGCCATGTTTGGGAGTGCCTGGTCAAGCCGGGTAAGCGTCTGAAGCCCGGTGCTCAGATTGAGTATCGCGCCGGTGGCGCCCATGCGCCCGAGGGCGCGCCCGTGGTGCTGACGGCCGAGGTCATCGACTTTGTCACCGATAGCCGCGGTGGCCGTCTGGTGCGCTTTGAGCCGGCCGGTTGCAATGCCGCCGGCGAGCCGCGCACGCTCGACGAGGCCATCCATGCTGCCGGCCACGTGCCGCTGCCGCCCTACATTACCGATTACGAGGGCGATCCCGAGAAGTACCAGACCGTCTACGCCATGAAGGAAGAGCACTCAGCTGCCGCTCCCACGGCGGGTCTGCACTTTACCCCCGAGCTTATGGCCGCTATCGAGGCCAAGGGTGCGAAGTTTGCCGCCGTCGAGCTCGAGGTGGGCATCGATACCTTCCGTCTGGTGGAGGAGGACGATCCCACGCAGCATGTGATGCACACCGAGCGCTACCACGTGTCGCAGGAAGTTGTCGACGCCGTGCATAAGGCGAAGGCCGAGGGACATCGCGTGATCGCCGTCGGCACCACCGCGGTGCGCTCGCTCGAGAGCGCGTTTGACGCAGACGCGCCGGTGTCCGATCCGGCCGTGACGGCGCGCTATTTTGAAGGCCGCGAGGATGGCGCCGACACGCTCGGCCGCGGTGACATCGTGGTACGCGAGAACGCGACAACGCAGCTCTACCTCATGCCTGGCTCGACCTATCACGTGGTCGACGCACTGATCACCAACTTCCACGTGCCGCGTTCCACGCTCATGATGCTCGTGAGCGCGCTTGCCTCCCGCGACCAGATCATGGATGCCTACGCCGCCGCTATCGAAGAACGTTATCGCTTCTTCAGCTTTGGCGATGCCATGCTCATTTGTTAGTTACGCGGTTCTACGAACCGCGTAACGGCTCGACGCTGCGCGGGCCGCATTTGGACAATCTGACGTTCAACTTCAAGGGCGC
>CATVQO010000037.1 GCA_958346165.1 uncultured Collinsella sp.
AACTGCGGGAATGGCTTATTTGCTCAATGTGTTCGGCTGAGATCGGAAATCAACCGACCTAGTCATTGGGGACGACCCAGTCATTGGGGACGTTCTTAAACGACTAGTCATTCAAGAACGTCCCCAACGACTACATGAAAGCGCCCTCAAGCGGATGTGCTTGAGGGCGCTTCTTGCTTGACTAGCTCTCGATGTAATCCTTCAGCTTGCTGCTGCGGCTCGGGTGGCGGAGCTTCGCCAGGGTCTTGGACTCGATCTGGCGGATGCGCTCGCGCGTGACGCCAAACTCGCGGCCGACTTCCTCGAGCGTACGGGGATGTCCGTCGACAAGGCCAAAGCGCAGCTCGATAACCTTGCGCTCACGATCGGCAAGCGAATCGAGCACCTGGGTGAGCTGCTCCTGCAGCATGGAGAAGCTGGCGGCATCGGGCGGAACGATGGCCTGGGAGTCCTCGATAAAGTCGCCCAGTTGGGAATCCTCTTCCTCGCCGATGGGGGTCTCGAGCGACACGGGCTCCTGCGAGATCTTCTGGATCTCGCGGACGCGGTCGGCACTCATGTCCATCTCGGCACCGATCTCCTCGGGGGTCGGGTCGCGACCCAGGTCCTGGAGAAGCTGACGCTGCACGCGGACGAGCTTGTTGATGGTCTCGACCATGTGCACGGGAATACGGATGGTACGGGCCTGGTCGGCGATAGCGCGCGTGATGGCCTGACGGATCCACCACGTGGCGTACGTGGAGAACTTAAAGCCCTTCTGGTAGTCGAACTTCTCGACGGCGCGGATCAGACCGAGGTTGCCCTCCTGAATCAGGTCCAGGAACAGCATGCCGCGGCCGACATAGCGCTTGGCGATGGAGACGACCAGACGCAGGTTTGCGCTGATGAGCGCCTGCTTGGCTTCGAGGCCCACGTTCTCAATGCGCGTAAGACGACGCATCTCGGCACGCGTGAGTTCGAGCTCACCAGCATCGGCAGCCTCGAGCTTCTCGGTGGCATCGAGACCGGCCTCGATCTTCATGGCCAGATCGACCTCTTCGGAGGCGGTCAGCAGGTCGACCTTGCCGATCTCCTTGAGGTACATACGGACCGGGTCGCCGGTCAGCATCACCGTGGAGGCATCGATGCCGCGCACGCGCGAACGCGAACGGGACGTGCGCACGGTGCGCTTCTTCTTGCTCTTGGAAGAACCCATCTCGGCGTCGGCCTGGCGGGCCATCTTGAGCTCGTGATCGTCGAGCGAGCCGGAATCGTGCTCGTCGTCGTCATCGAAATCGTCGGTATCGGTATCGTTATCGTCATCGTCGACGTCCATGGGGGCGTCGTCGTTACCGCTCGCGGAGATAATCTGGATGCCGCTGTTGCGCAGCGCGGAATACACCGCGGTGAGCTGCTCGTCAGAAACATCGATATCCTTCAGGGCGACCTGAATCTCGTCCTCGGTTACCGAAGTCCTGTTTGAGCCGTTGCCCATGAGCTTTGCAACGTAGGATTCCAGCCCAGTACCCGTGCTCTCAGTCTTTTTTGGCACAGATTCTCCCTTCATAGTCCACAGGACTCAATACTTTAGCACACACATTGACGTCTATACCCAAAAAGAAGACTGGATATAGGCGAGAATACGCTGGTTGACCACAACATCTAGGCTTGTTCGGTGCCCGCGGCCTCCAGGCCGATCAAACGGAACGGGTCCGCCACGCCGCCGATCGACTTTTGCAGTTCGCGTTGACGTTGCGAATCCTGCGCGGCCTGCACGGTCAGCGCGCGACGGGCCTCATCATCGAGTGAACGGTCCTGGCGCAGCTTGGCCTGTGCGGCACGCATGCGACGCTTGATGGTGTAGAGCTCAAGCGTATCAAGCATAAACACGATGTTCGTCTCGGTGGGGTGTTTGCTCGTCGCGGAGATGCGCCCGGCACTCACAAGCGTTGCCGCATCGGGACACACTGAGCGCGCCGCATCCATGCAGGCTGCAGGATCGGTTCCCGGCGGCGTTGCCAGAACGGCCCATGCAATGGACTCGTGACGCGGGTCAACCCACTCGATGGAGCAGATGCGGTCGGCATACGTGCGGAACAGGTCGGGGTAGCTCGTGAGCATCGTCAACAGCTCGCGCTCCCCTGCCAAGGACTTGCGCTCTAGATCGGTAAGAACCATCGGCGCCGCCGCAGCCGGTGCGCCCGAACCGTCAGCCACAGGCACAGCGCCCATACCATCAGGCACATCGATCGGCGGCAGGTCGTCGACGACCTCCACGGGCGCGGCGCCGTAGGCATCGAGCGGGACGTAGTCGTACGGCTCTTCTTCGACCGGTGCGGACACCGGCGGCGTCGCGCCCGATGCCCAAGCACCGCGACCGGCATCGCGAGAACCCGACGCCCGACCGCCCGCGCTACCGGACCGCTCAGTCTGTGCCCGCTGGCGCTCATAGTTCTGCTCACGACGTCGTTCCGCATCCTCGCGCTTGGCGACATCGCGAAACACACGACCCGAGCTCGCGCGCACCGTCTCCAGATCCAAACCCAGCAGATCGGCAATCTGGATAAAGTACGTGTCGATCATATAGCTATCGCGCAGCGGATAGATAAGCGTCAGCGCATCTTCCAGCGCCTTAGCGCGACCGCCCGGCGTGGTGATGTCACTCGACTCCTGCAGCGAACGGTAGACAAAGTCCATAAGCGGCTCGGCAGCGTCGATGCGCGTCTGCAGTGCCTCGCCACCATGTGCGGTGATGAACTCCATGGGGTCGTTGCCGTCGGGGAGCACCACGCAGCGCAGGTCCATGGAATCCTGCTCGATAAACTGAATCGCGCGACGGGCGGCCTTCTGGCCCGCTGCATCGCCGTCGAACATATACACGATGCGCTTGGCAAAGCGAGTGAGCGTCTTGACGTGATGCTCCGTGAGGGCGGTGCCCAGCGTGGCGACAACGTTTTTAATCCCCGCCTCCCAGCAGGCGATGCAATCGGTATAACCCTCCACCACGATGGCGGTATCCTGCGCGACGATAAACTCCTTGGCCCAATTAAAACCGTAGAGGTTTCGCTTTTTATGGAACACACTCGTCTCGGCGGTGTTGAGATACTTGGGTTGGCCGTCACCCATGATGCGACCGCCAAAGGCAATGTTGTGACCCTGCTCGTCAAAGATGGGGAACATTACGCGGTCGTAGAAGCGGTCGGCAAGCTGCCCGCGCCCGCGGCTCACGGCAACGTTGGCGTCGATCATCTCCTGCGGGGTAAAACCCGCCTGGGACAGGTGCGACACCAGCGCGTTACGGCCCGGTGCAAAGCCCAGGCAGTAGCGGCGGCAGACGTCGCCGCCCATACCGCGGCTGGCAAAGTACTCGCGCGGACGGCTGTCCTTACCGCGCATAAGCATGGTGTGATAGAACTGGGCGGTTTCGGCACACAGGTCATAGATGCGGGCGCGCTTGGTGCCGCGCTCGCGATAGGCGCCGGTATCGTGCAGCTCAATACCGGCACGGTCGGCCAGGTAGCGAATCGACTCGGGAAAGCTCAGGTTCTCGCGCTTCATGATGTAGGTGAAGACGTCGCCGCCCTCGCCACAGCCAAAGCAGTGCCACACCTGCGTGGCGGGGATAATATGAAACGACGGGGTCTTTTCGCCATGGAAGGGGCAGCAACCCCAAAACTCATGGCCGCGGGGCTTGAGCTCAACCGTTTCCTGCACGATGGCAACCAGATCGGACGCAGCGCGCACCTGGTCTTTCTCCTCATCGCTAATCACAGATGCTCACCCCCTGCTCACCCAAATGATGACGGATATCGTCAATATTACCCTCGACGGTCGCGATAAGCTCGTCCAGCGAATCGAACACGCGCGACGGGCGCAGCCAACGCGTAAACGCCAGCGACACCGAGGCGCCGTACAGATCGCCCGCATACCCGATCAGGTTGGCCTCGAGATGCGCCGAGGCGGCATCGTTGGCATACGTCGGCGGCAGGCCCACGTTGACGGCGGCAGGCCACACGGTATCTTCGACCAGCACCAGGCCCTCGTAGACGCCATCGGCAGGCACCTGAATACACTCGGGCACCTGAATGTTTGCCGTGGGAAAGCCCATGCCAGAACCCTCGTGACGGCCGCGAATAACACCGCCACGCACCATATACGGACGGCCGAGTAACTCAGCAGCAAGCTCCACATGGCCCTGTCCCAGCTCATGACGAATGCGGGTGGCGCAAATGGCCTCACCGCCCTCGCAAAGCAGGTCGTGACCATACACGTCAACGCCGTGCTCGGAACCCCAGGAGCGCATCTCGGCAACACCAGAAGCACCGCCACGACCCAGCCTAAAGTCACTGCCAACGCGAATCGAGCGAATGTCGACTACGCGTGACAGCAGTGCGAGAAAACCGACATGGTCGAGTGCCGCAACCTCAGGCGTAAAGGGAACGGCCACCACCGCATCGACTCCGGTTTGAGCCAAGGCATGCAGACGGTCGGCCGTCGTCATCAATTTTTGAGCGGGCGAAGGGCTCACCACAACGTCCGGGTCGGGATCGAAGGTAACCACGACCGCCTTACAGCCATGGGCACGGGCATCACGGACAAGCGCTTCGATGAGTTCCTGGTGTCCACGGTGAACGCCGTCGAACACGCCAATGGCGATTGAAGCGGCACCCAAGTGCTCACACTCATCAAACGTATCGGCAGCAACGATGCGAGCCTCGTCCGACTCGCCCGCGAAAAAGACACGCGCGAGCTCGCGAGCGGACAACATCATCGAACACCGCCGATTGCCTGCGGAAACACGTGCTCCATGACAAAGCGGCCGCCCTCAATGCGGGCGAGCGCCTTGAGTCCCCCATTGAGCACCAACGCAAACGGCGCCTTCGAGGAATCGAAATCGGCAAGCGCACGCTCAACGGGAATGCGTCGGCCGCAGAGCAGGTCGTCGGCAAGATTGCCCGGCAAGTCAACACGTGTGGCGCCCAGGGCCGCAATGGGATCCAGGGCAAAGCCAGCCGCGGACTCGGGAGAAAGCTCCTCGGCCGCATGACAAGCGCCAATGGAAACAACACCGGAAGCCGTGCGGCGCAGCGCGGAAATATGCGCGGCGCTATCGCAAGCGCGGCCCAGGTCGCGAGCGAGCGCACGAATATAGGTGCCCTTGCTCACCGAGAACGCCACGGTCCACACACACGTATCACCTTCGCCGCCCACGGCGATCAGGTCGGCGGCATAGACCTCGACGGGGCGCGGAGGTAGGTCCACCGCATTGCCCTCGCGAGCAGACCTGTAGGCGCGAACGCCATTGACCGAGATAGCAGAAAACGCCGGCGGCACCTGCATCTGCGGGCCCAGCATGGCGGCCAAGCGCTCACGAGCATAGGCAGGATCGCGGAGCTCGTTGGCAACAGCCACCGTGCGGACCGCCTCGCCCTCCGCATCATCGGTATTGGTCTCGGCGCCAAACGAAATATCGGCGACGTAGCTTTTGGTATCGAGCGTGAGCATGCCCAGCAGACGGGTGGCCTGGCCCACACCCACCACCATGACGCCAGATGCCATGGGGTCGAGCGTGCCGGCATGGCCGACACGCCGCTCATGGAGGGCGCGTCGGCATTGCGAGACCACATCGTGGGACGTGCAGCCCACCGGCTTATCGACAGCGAGCAGCATATTCAGTTGTGAAGGCGTACGACGAGCCATGTACCATCCAAAAAGTTAAAGCTCGACGGTCACCGAAGCGGGATCCTCCCCTACCAGCTCGGCCAGCATGGGAAGTGCCACGGTGAGCGTCTCGAGAATTGTTCCGTTGTTGGAAAAGCCGGCGGCGGCATGATGCCCGCCACCGCCAAAATTGGCAGCAATCTCGGACACATCGAGGTCGCCCTTGGAGCGCAGGTTGCCACGCACCTTGGTATCGCCCTCAATACCCTTCAGGAACAGGCAGACCTCGACGCCCATCACCGAGCGCACCACGTCAACCAGGCCGTCGCACTCATCCGAGGTGACACCGCAAGCCTCAAGGTCACTCTGGTACGCATAGCTATACGCGACACGCCCGTGGGCCACCGTCTTGATGCGGCCCATAACGATGGACTTGAGGTGCAAAAACTCAACGCGCATGCTCTGGTAGACCTCGAGCGCAACGCGCGCCGGATCGGCACCGTGCGCCACCAGGCGCGAGGCCGCATGGAACGCGGCGGCATCGGCGTTTTGGTACTGAAAACGGCCGGTATCGGTAACCAAGCCACACAGCAGGCAGGTCGCAACGCCATCACGTGCGACAATGCCACAATTGTCCAAGAAGCGGTCGATGATCATAGCGCAGGCTGCAGCTTCGACGCGCCTCAGGCTGAGCTCGGCAAACTCCTCGCGCGCCGGATGGTGATCAAAGCACACCACATGCTTGGAGCGGCGAAGCACCTCGGCGGAATTATTGAGGCGCTCGACGACCGGCACGTCCACCGAGATGAACAAGTCAGGATTGCCGGTGTACGCAGATGCCGGCACCAGGCGATCGGAGCCTTCCATAAAGCGGTAGATGCGCGGAACTGGGTCATCGTCTGCCAGCAGCAGGGCAATGTCCTTGTTGGGGAAAAACTTCATGAGCGAAAGGCCCAGACCCAATACGGAGCCCAAGGCATCGCCATCGGGAGAAGTATGTCCCGAAATCGCAATGAAGGACGCACCCTCGATGAGCTCGAGGATGCGTCGCTGAATATCTGCAGACTCGCACGAGGCGAGGTCGGCGGAATTAGTCATCTAAAGCTGCCTCCTGGGCGGCATCCGCTATCGGATAGCCGTCCTCGTCCTTTTCGATCGCAAGCGTGGCGGGAACGTTTTCCAGCGCACGCGTGATGCGCTCGGCCTCATCGGTCGAGCGATCGATGCGAAAATCGAGCTCGGGCGTGACACGCCAATCGAGCGAGCGAGCCAACAGGCTGCGAATACGGCCCTTAGCGCTAGCGAGCGCCTCCATGACCTCGTCGTAGCGGCTCGCATCGCACGACACATACACGCGCGCGAACGAACGGTCCACCGCGACCTCGACCGCAGTCAAAGTAACCAGGTCGAGACGCGGATCGGAAACCTCAAAGAGCAGGATATAACCAAGCTTCTCGCGAAGCTGCTCGCCCAGACGGCGGGTTGCCTGCGTTTGCTTCATAGCGCTACCCCCTACTCGGTACGGGCAACCTGGTCGATACGGTAACCCTCGATCTGGTCGCCGGGCTTGATGTCCTGGAAGTTCTCCAGGCCAATGCCGCCCTCGGAACCGCTCTTGAGGCTCTTGGCCTCGTCCTTGTAGTGGCGCATCGAGGCGATCTTGCCGTTAAAGACCACGATACCGTCGCGCACCAGGCGCACGGAATCGGTCGCGGCGATCTCGCCCTCTTCGACGCGGACACCGGCAGCGATACCGACTTTGGGCACCTTGAAGGTGTCCAGGACGGTCGCGGTACCCGTGGCGACCTCAACCTCGGTGGGCTTGAGCATGCCGATACGGGCGGCGTCGAGCTCCTCGAGGCACTTGTAGATGACGTCGTAGCAACGAATCTCGACGCCCTCGCGCTCGGCGGCGGAGCGGGCCTTACCGTCGGGACGGACGCCAAAGCCGATGATGATGGCGTTGGAGGCGTCGGCCAGAACGACGTCGGTCTCGTTGATGGCGCCAACGGCGGAGTGGATCGTGTTGATGCGAACCTCGGACTGATCCATCTTGTCGAGCGAGTCCTGAAGGGCCTCGATGGAACCCTGGACGTCGGCCTTGATGATCAGGTTGAGCTCCTTGACCTCGGCGTCGGCAATGGTCTCGAAGAGGTTCTCGAGCGTGACGTGCTTGACGCGGCTCTGCTCCTCGATACGGGCCTTGAGCGAACGTTCATCGGCCAGGGCGCGTGCCTCGCGCTCGTCCTCGAACACGCGGAACTCGTCACCGGCGTTGGGCACGGACTGCAGGCCCAAAATCTCGACAGCGTCGGAGGGACCGGCCTCGGTGACGGCGCGGCCCTTGGGGTCGAGCATGGCACGGACGCGGCCATAGGTAAGGCCGGCGACCAGCGTATCGCCCACGTGCAAGGTACCGCGGGTCACGAGCACGGTAGCGACCGAGCCACGGCCCTTGTCGAGCTTGGCCTCGAGGACGTTGCCGGAGGCAAAGGTGTCCGGGTTGGCCTTGAGCTCGAGCACGTCGGCCTGGAGCAGCACGGTCTCCAGAAGTTCGTCGATACCGATCTTCTGCTTGGCCGAGATGTTGACGAACATGTTCTGTCCGCCCCACTCCTCGGGGATGACTCCGTACTCGGTGAGCTCCTGACGCACACGGTCGGGGTTGGCGCCCGGCTTATCAATCTTGTTGACGGCAACGACGATGGGTACGCCGGCGGCCTTGGCGTGGTTGATCGACTCGACCGTCTGGGGCATGACGCCGTCGTCAGCGGCGACGATCAGGATGACGATGTCGGTCACCTTGGCGCCACGGGCACGCATAGCCGTAAAGGTGGCGTGACCCGGGGTATCGATAAAGGTGATCTTGCGGTCGTTGATCATGACCTGCGAAGCGCCGATGGCCTGCGTAATGCCGCCCGCCTCGCCGGCAGCAACGCCGGTGTGACGGATGGCGTCAAGCAGCGACGTCTTGCCGTGGTCGACGTGGCCCATGACGGTGACGACCGGGGCACGCGGCTTAAGGTCGGCGGGATCGTCGTAGAACGAGAAGGTGTTCTCCTCCTCGGGGGTGATAATCTTGATCTGACGGCCCAGGTCGTCGGCAACGAGCTCAACGAGGTCGTCGGACATGGACTGCGTCATGGTGAGCGGCGTACCCAGCAGGAACAGGCGCTTGATGATGTCGTTGGCCGGAACGTCGAGCGCCTCGGCAAGCTCCTGGACGGTAACGCCCTGGGAGACCTTGATGGCGTCGAGGTCCTCGGGGTTCACGCCCTGGGCCAGCGCCTCCTCTATCTTGCGCTCCTCCTGAGCCTTGGCAGCCTCGCGCTCGCGCTTCTCCTTGCGCTTCTTGCGGCGACCGGTGGACTCGCGAGAGGCCTCCTCGACGGCAGCACGAGCCTCCTCGAGCACCTTCTCGCGGCTGTACTCCTCGGCCTCGCGAGCCATGCGGCTGTAGTGGTCCTCTTCGTTGTTGTGACCGCCCTTGCGCTTCTTGCCCTTGCCCTGCTTATCGGGGTTGGGGAAGTCCATGCCGGCAGCGACGTTGTTGCTGGCGTTGGTGCGATGACTGTGCGGACGGCTCTCGGAGGCGTTGCGCTCGGAATTGTTGTCGGAGGCGTTGCGATCGTTACGACGGCCACCGCGGCGGTCGTTGTTGCCGCCACGACGGTTACCGCGCTCGGCGGCGCGCTCGGCCTTGGCCTTGTCCTCGGCGTCCTTCTTCTCCTTGAGCACGGTCTCCTGTGCGGCGATCTGGTCGAGCAGCGAACGGAAACGCGAACCGGAGTCGGAAGCGGGAACGGCGCGGCGCTGGGCCTCGCGGGCAGCCTCCTCCTTCTCGCGGGCAAGGCGCTCCTGCTCGGCCTTCTTCTTGGCCTCGGCCTCGGCGCGGGCGGCCTCCTCGGCAGCCTGGGCCGCGGCGAACTGGCGGCGCTCCTCCTCGCGTGCCTTCTCGGCAGCGATGCGCTCGCGCTCGGCCTCGGCGGCACGCGCGGCCTCCTCGGCGGCAGCGGCCTGCTCCTCGGCCTGCTTGGCGGCCTCGACTTCCTGGGCGCGGGCCTCGATCACCGGGGCGAGCTGCTTGCGGACCATGGCGACGTAAGCGTCCTCCAGGGCGGAGGAAGCGGACTTAGCGGGAATCTTCATATCGGCGAGATGACCCATCAGTTCCTTGGAGGTCATGCCGAACTCTTTGGCCAGGGTGGACACACGGACTTTTGCCATATGACTTCACCTACCCTTTCTGGCACCTTGGTGCCTAGAGACTGAACGAGCGTGGGAGATGCGCCGGAACCCGTCCGGCGCGACCGCGCGCTAGATCAGGTCCTCCGCATCATCGAAGGCGTCGGTGTCGTGGACACCGCAGAAACGGGAGCCGGGACGGGCCTGGTTGCGGCACTGAATGCCGTCCTCGGACACGTACTCGCAGCGACGGACGTCGTCGTCCTCCTCGTCACCGATCAGGTCGGCGGCGGGCTCCTCGTGAACGGGGACGTTCTTGAGGATGTCGGCGGCAAGGGTCTCGGACTTAATGTCGATGTGCCAACCAGTCAGGCGAGCGGCGAGGCGGGCGTTCTGGCCCTCCTTGCCAATGGCGAGGGACAGCTGGTCGTCCGGCACGATGACGCCGGCGTAGGCCTTCTCCTCGTCGATGAGGACGCGGGTGACTTTGGCGGGCGACAGGGCGTTGGCAACGTAGACGGCCGGATCGGCATCCCACAGGATGACGTCGACGCGCTCGCCACGGAGCTCGCCCACGACAGCGCGAACACGGCTGCCCTTGGGGCCGACGCAGGCGCCCACGGGATCAAGACGGTCGTCGAGCGAGTGGACGGCGACCTTGGAGCGCTGGCCGGGCTCGCGCGCGATCGACTTGATCTGGACGGTGCCTTCATAGATCTCGGGCACCTCCTGCTCAAACAGACGACGCATGAGCTCGGGGTGGGTACGGGAGATGACAATCGGCGGACGGCTGTGCTCGCCACGAACCGGCTGCAGGTTGGAGTTGGGGTCGCGAACGTCGATGATCACGGCCTTGATGTGCTGATTGTGCAGGTAGCGCTCGCCCATCGGACGCTCATTGCGCTCGTTCTCGTAACGACGCTGATCGAAGTGCGGAAGCTCGGCCTCGACGCCCTCGCGGATCTTGACGATCGTGAAGTCGGGCGTGGACTGCAGCACGGTGCCGCTGATGAGGTCACCGATGCGGCCGGAGAACTCCTCGTAGATCTGCTCGCGGGCGGAGTTACGCACGATGGCGTTGATCTCTGCCTTGGCGTGCTGGGCGGCGATGCGGCTCGTGTTCTTGGGGGTGACGTCGATCTCCTCGAACTCGGTGAAGTTGCCCTCCTCGTCCATGGAATCGTCGATCGGCTCCAGGCGGTAGACGTAGATCTTGCCGGTGGTGCGGTCGATGGTCACCTTGGCGCCCCACTCAAGATGCAGGATCTCGGCATAGCTCTTGGCGAGCGACTGCTCCAGGCGGTCGATCAGGTAGAGCTGGTCGATGTGCTTCTCCTGGCAAAGCTCCATCAGGGCGGACATCATGTCGGATGCTGCCATCTTACTTTCCTTCCTTCGCGGGCTTGAAGTCGTAGGTGGGCTTCAACTTGCACTTTTTAACATCAGAGAAATCGAGGGTAACGGACTCGCCGTCCTCGAGCTCGAGGGTCACGTTCGTCTCGGTGGCGGCGGCAATCTTGCCGGCGTACTTGCGACGGCCCTCGGTGGCGGTGGAGGTGAGCTCGCAGTTCTCGCCCACAAAGCGGGCAAAGTCACTCGGGCGGCGCAGCGGGCGCGCCATACCCGGGCTCGACACCTCGAGCGTATAGCTCGAGGAGATGGGGTCGAGCTCCTCAATCACATCGCCGACCCACTTGGTGTTGGCCGTGACGTCGTTGAGCGACAGGCTCTGACCCTCGGCACCTTCGATACGCACGCGCACGCAGGGGGCCTTGGTGGCACCCACGAGCTCGACGTCGACGATGTCGACATCGTGCTGGGGAGCGACGGCCTCGAGCGCGTCGATGATCGCCTGCTCGGTCTTGGTCTTGACCATTGCGGCACCTCCATCCATACAAAAAAGAAGCGGGGCCGAAACCCCACTTCTTTCAATTACAACTTCATTTGCAAGCAAACTATACCAATA
>CATVQO010000038.1 GCA_958346165.1 uncultured Collinsella sp.
TGAATGATAGCAGGATTGCCTCTTCCTGCCAACCCGCAATCAAAACCACACACCTGAGCGCGGCGTGGGACGTCCCAGCCACTATTCGCCGCGGGGATGGGCTTGAGCCACAGCCCGCTTAAGCCGATCGGGTGTGAGATGCGTGTAGATCTGCGTCGTGGACAGGCTCGCATGGCCCAGCAGCTCTTGAACCGAGCGCAGGTCCGCACCGCCCTCGAGCAAGTCGGTCGCAAAGGTATGGCGCATCGCATGCGGGGCGATGTCGGCCGGAATGCCGGCGAGCGTCGCCAGCGTATGGAACCGCCGCCGGAGCATCGCGGCGCTCATGCGATTGCCGCGCGCCGATATAAGCAGCGGATGCGGCCCGGTAGCGAGGTCGCGGCGCTTTGCCCGAGCGAGCAACTCCGGCCTCCCCTCTTCAATATAGAGACGCGTCACATCGAGCGCACGACGATACAGAGGGACGATACGCTCCTTGCTCCCCTTGCCCCACAGGCGCAGCGTGCGCTCGGACCATGAGATGGATTCCACATTGAGCGCCGCAAGCTCTGAGATGCGGGCACCCGAGGCATAGAGCAACTCGAGCATCGCCGCATCGCGCAGTCCCGCGGGTGTTGAGGTATCAGGCGTCTTGAGCAGCGCCTCGACCTGCTGGGTCGTAAGGACGCCCGGCAGGTCACGCGGCAGCTTGGGCGACGCGATCGCCGAGACCGCATCGCCCTCGACAATCCCCTCGGCAGCCATCCAGCGATAGAGAGATCGGATAGCCGACAGGTGCGCCGCAAGCGTTCGGGGAGCCACCTGCTCACGCGAAAGCTCAGCAAGATAGCGACGAATGGTGCGCACGTCGGCAGCGAAAGCATCAATATCCTCGCGCTCGCACCAGGCAGCAAAGCGCTCCAGTCTCGAGCCATAGGCCGTCACCGTGTTGGGAGAAAGCCCCTCAACGCGTGCGATATAGGCGATAAAAGAGTCGACGGTGTCGTACAGGTCAAAGGCTATGACCGGTCGCCTCCAAACAAGTCGGAACGCGTGGCCAAGTAGGCATCGAGGGCCTCGAGCGCACGGTCCGCATAGGCCTGATAGCGGTCGCGCTTGCTGCGGCGCTTACCGTCCTCGAGCGGCGGCACCAGGCCAAAGTTGACATGCATGGGCTGATAGCCCACGGTGGCAGGATCGGTCGCATAGCCCACGAGCGCACCCAGGGCGCCCACGCGGGGCAACTCGACGGAATCGGCGCCGATAGCCTCTGCATAGGTGTTGAGCGCCGCGAGCAGACCGGTCGCCACGGCTTCCATGTACCCCTCGGTGCCGGTGATCTGACCGGCCAGGCGCACGCCGGTACCGGGCACGGCAAAGGTGCCATCGAGCACGTGCGGGGCGTCGACAAAGGTATTGCGGTGCATGACACCGTAGCGGAAGAACTCAGCGTTCTCCAGGCCCGGCACCATATGGAAGACGCGCTTCTGCTCGCCAAAGGTCAGGTTGGTCTGGAAGCCCACCAGGTTATAGGCGGTCTTCTCCTTGTTCTCGGCACGCAGCTGAATCGCCGCCCAAGGGCGACGTCCGGTACGCGGGTCGGTGAGGCCGACGGGCTTCATGGCGCCAAAGCGAATGGCGTCCTTGCCGGTGCGCGCAACCTCCTCGGCAGGCTGGCAGGCCTGGAACAGATCGCCGCCCTCAAAGTCCTTGAGCACCACGCGGTCGGCCGTGGTGAGCGCCTCGATAAAGGCCTCGTACTCCTCCTTGTTGAGCGGAGCGTTGAGATAGTCGCCGCTCCCCTGCTCCTCGTAGCGCGACTGCGAAAACAGCACGTCCATATCGAGCGTGGAGGCATCGACGATCGGCGCCGCGGCATCGAAGAACGCAAGGGCGTCGCCACCGACGAGCTTCATGACCTCTTCGCTCAGCGCCGGTGAACACAGCGGGCCCGCGGCAATGACCACGTGGCCCTCGGGGATCTGGGTGACCTCGCCGTGAACGACCTCGATATTGGGGCGGGCGGCAACCTCAGCCTCGACGAGCTCGGAGAATGTAACACGGTCGACCGCCAGGGCGCCACCAGCGGGAACAGCAGCGCGATGAGCGCAGTCGAGCAGCACCGAGCCCATACGCTCAAGCTCGGCCTTCAGCAAACCAGCCGCGGAATCCGGACGGGTCGACTTAAACGAATTGGAGCAGACGAGCTCTGCCAGGTGATCGGTATGGTGGGCCGGGGAGCTCACCTGGGGGCGCATCTCGCACAGCTTTACGGCAAACCCGCGGTCTGCCAGCTGGATCGCGCATTCCGAACCCGCCAGACCGCCACCGATAACCGTCACCTGATCGAACTGCATCTGCAAACACCTTTCTAATTGACACGTTTTCCATTGTGACCGAAGGGCGTCTGGGCGTGAAGGGCAAACTTGGAGGGCGCATACCTTCCATCCATCATGCGCTCGATAAGGCCCTCGAGTTCAAGCGAACCCAAGAGTTTGAGTACGCCGACAGCATCGAGTGAGACGAGCGCCGCGATGTCGTCGACCTTGAGCGGAGAGGCGATGAGCGCATGCATCACGGTCTGCTGTGTTGGATTCAGGTCGGCAATGCCGGGAGCATCGGGGCGCGAGTAGCGCAGGGTGCCGTATATGCGAGAGATAGCCATCTCGATGGACTCCTCGTCGACAATGCAGCAGGCACCGTTCGCAATGAGGTAATTCGTGCCACGCGACTCGGGCGATAGGATCGACCCCGGCACGGCAAGAAGTTCGCGCCCCAAATCCATAGCAGCCTCGGCTGTAGAAAACGTCCCGGAAGGCATACCCGCCTCGGATACAAAGAGGGCTTGCGACAGGGCCGCGATCACGCGATTGCGACGCGGAAAGGCAAACTTGCGCGGACCCATGCCCCACGGAGAGATCGACACGACCGCGCCGCCCGTATCGAGCGTGCGCGTAATAAGCCCCGCGCTCGAACGCGGGTAGACCACGTCGGCGCCCGTCCCCAGCACCACGACGTGTTTGCCGCCGGCGTTGACCGCAGCCCAACCCGAGGCCTGGTCACAACCGACCGCACCGCCCGAAACTACCGTCACTCCCGCCTCAACCGCCACCTTCGCCGCAAGCTCTGCCACGGCAAGACCATACGGCGAGGCCTTGCGCGCGCCGATGATGGAGAGCGCGGGCGTCGAAAGCACCTCGGGGTTGCCGCGCACATAGAGCGTCTGAGGTACATCAGAAAGCTCCAAAACGGTCTCGGGATACAACGCGTCACCTGGATGCAGCTCGAAGGTCCCCTCAGCCATCATTGGTCCCTCCTTCCCTGGTACATCGCCGCCTCGAGCACGTGGTCCTGCGTCACCTGCTCGCTCTCGGCGACATCTGCGATCGTGCGCGCAATGCGAACAAGGCGCACGATGCCACGCCCTGTGAGATGCGTGCGCTTCGACAGGCCGAGCACACACTTCTCCGCCGCATCATCGAGCTCAAAGGTCGAAACGACGCCGTCAATGGACCGAGTATCGTCATCCTCGGCCTCGGCATCCGCATCGTCCATGCGGGATTCGCGCCAAGCGCGAAAGGCGCGACCGCGCACAACGTAGTCACGTAACTCGGCCGACGACATGCCCTCCGCACCCTCGATAATCACTTGAGGGTCGGGACGGGTCACATCGATCATCATGTCGATACGGTCGGCCAAAGGACCGCGCAGTTTAGACCGATAGCGCTCGACCATCGCCGCCGAGCAGCGACACGGCACCTCGCGATCGCCCAAAAAGCCGCAGGGGCAGGGATTGCTCGCAGCCAGCAGCTGAAAGCGCGACGGGAAGGTAAAGGCCCCGTCGACGCGTACGATCCTCACGTAGCCGCGCTCGATGGGCTGACGCAGCGTCTGCAGCACGCCAGTGGGAAACTCGGCAAGCTCGTCCAAAAAGAGCACGCCGCCATGAGCAAGGCTGATCTCACCCGGGTGCACCGGGCGCCCGCCGCCGATAAGGCCTGCGGTCGAAATACTGTGGTGGGGACTGCGGAAGGGGCGGTGCCCCGCCAACAAGCCATCAATGTTCTCACCCAAAACCGAATGGATGCACAGTGCCTCCTGCTGATCCTCAACGGAAAGCTCGGGCAGGATGCCGGTCATACGGCGTGCGAGCATCGTCTTGCCCGATCCCGGAGACCCGATCATGAGCAAGCCGAGTTCTCCTGCCGCCGCAAGCGCCATGCCGCGTTTAGCGACTTCCTGCCCCAGCACGTCTGCATAGTCGAGCTCGGGCTCAAAGGTCGCCTCGACGCCCTCGGAATCCAAGTAGTGCCGCGCGGCATCGCCCATGCCATGGGCAAGCTGAGACAAATGATCGATGAATCCACAATCCACGCCCGCGAGTGGCACATGCTGGTCGGACCTGCCGGCGATAAAAGACAGCCCCATGTCGCGAGCCAATAGCTGAAACGCTACCTCGCCCTTGACAGGAAGCACCGTACCGTCCAAGCCGAGCTCGCCGGCGATAAGGCAGCGATCGAGGTTATCACGGGGAATCTGCCCATCGGCCGCCAGAACCGCGATGGCGATGGGCAGATCAAAGCCGCTACCGGTCTTGCGAATATCGCCGGGCGCCAGGTTGACCGTAATGCCCGAGCGTGGGATCTCGAACCCGGCGGAGCGCATCGCGCAGCGAATACGACCGCGTGACTCCATCACCTCCATACTCGGAATACCGAGCATCTGAATGCCTGGGATGCCACCGGCAAGCGAGACCTCGACCGTGACGGGAATCGCCTCGACGCCGCGGATGCAGGCCGCGTGAACGGCAAACGTCTCGAACGCCATCACGACACCTGCCAATCGAACGCGTTGTACTGGTGCTCGATCTCGGCGATATGCCCGTCGCGGATGGTGACACCCACGGCATCGAAGCGAATCGCCTTGAGCGGATAATGCTCCATGAGATAGCAACTTGCGATGCGGCGGTAGCGGCGTTGCTTTTGGGCGTCCACGGCCTCCTCGGGAAAGACCCGCGTGCTGCAATCCAGCGCAACGCGTCTGGTCTTGACCTCGGCCATCACCACGACATCGTCGAGCTCATCGAGCAGCACCAGGTCGGCCTCGCCCTCGGTGCAACGATAACCCTGCTCCAGCAAGGTGTAGCCGCGCTCGTTAAAGTAGTCGATGGTGATCAGCTCGCCCAGCATGCCCAGCTCGCGAGGACTGAGTCCCTTGATAAACTCGGGCGTCATCGCCCCGCAGTCGAGCTTGCCGTTTTCCCAACACTCCTTGAGCTGCTGCGTCTTACTCTTTTTGCTTGCGGCACTCATGGGGTCTCCTTTCCCGCACACTGCATTGCCCCGATGATGAGAGCACCTTTCATGCGGGTAAGTACCGGAAGCAAACCAAAAGCTGACCAAATGCCGTCAAAAAACGGGCCGTACGCAGCAATGGTGTTGCATACGGCCCGCTACCAGCAGGTTTATAAAACCCCAGAGGTCCCTGTCTCCACAATTGACCTAGAAAAGGCGCTCAGTCTGCAGAAAGTTTCCGCAAAAGCTCACGCGGTGCAGCGGACAAAGTCCATGTTTGCGAATGGCCTCGATGTGCTCGGGGCTCGCATAGCCCTTCGACTCGGCCAGATGGTACTCGGGGTACTCGGCGTCGTACTCGACCATCATCTCGTCACGCGTGACCTTGGCCATGATGGACGCCGCGGCGATACAGGCGATCTTGGCATCGCCCTTCACCACGTCGCGCTCATTGGGAACGGCGCCCAAGGGGTTGCCATCCATGAGGACGCAGTCGGGTTCAAGTCCCGTATCGGCCACGGCGCCCGCGACGGCAACGCGGATGGCGCGGGCCATACCCATCTCATCGATATCCTTAGGCGCGATATGGCAAAAACCAATCGCCGTCGCCACCTCGGCAATCTTCACAGAGAGCAGCTCGCGGCGCGCCGGCGTGAGCTTTTTGGAATCGTTGATGCCCCAGACGCGCGGCTCCATGGGAAGGCACACGGCACACACGGTTAAGGGACCCGCTACCGAGCCACGGCCCACCTCGTCGACACCAACGACCACCCCATCGCCGCCAAGCTCATGCATAAGCTCGTACATGCCATTGACGCGCTCGCGCTCGGCAACCTCTTTGGAATGGCGTTTGAGGGCGCGTTCACAAGCCTTGATCACCTGCTGGCGCGGGTCCTCGCGATAATGCTCCACGAGGGCGGGGATCTCCTCAAACGTTGCGCTCGCCAGCTCTCCGGCAACCTGCGATGCCGAAACCGAGCTCGTCATATTGGCCATACCAGGCCCTCCTTGCATGCAAATCAGATAAAAAGAAGGGCCACCCGAAGGTGACCCTTACGTCCAAACGAGTGGACAGACGCTGCGATCTTCTTAGCGCTTCTCGGGGATGCGAGCAGCCTTGCCCACCTTGTCGCGGAGGTAGTACAGCTTGGCGCGACGGACGCGACCATGACGAACGACCTCGAGCTTGGCGATCTTGGGGCTGTGAAGCGGGAAGGTACGCTCAACACCGACACCGAAGGACATCTTGCGGACGGTGAAGGTCTCGCGGGCACCGGCGCCGGCCATGCGGATGACGTCGCCCTGGAAGACCTGGATGCGCTCGCGGTCGCCTTCCTTAATGCGGTAGTGAACCTTGACGTTGTCGGCGACGCGAACCTGAGGAATGTCCTCGCGGATCTGCTGACGCTCGATTGCGCGGATGTAATCCATGTGCAATTCCTTACTCTTCTAGAGGTGCCGTACCACTCTGGCCGGCACGTAGTTGAACAAACGTATTCGAGTATACACGCGCGGGTTTCTGCTGCAAGAACAATTTTTTACGCAGACAAAAAGACAAAACCCGCACATGATAACCGTCCGCCTCACGAATGAGACGGACGGCATGAAGGGGGGGCTACGTTAGGCGTCTGAACCCAAAACGTTAGGCGGAGCGCTTCGCCTCGAGCTTGGCCTGGGCGGCAGCCATGCGTGCGAGGGGCACGCGGTAGGGCGAGCAGGACACGTAGTCCACGTCGGCCACATTAAACAGACCCTTGATGGACTTGGGGTCGCCGCCGTGCTCGCCGCACACGCCAAAGTGCATGTCGGGGTTGGTGGCGCGGCCCTTCTCGACGGCCATGCGCACCAGCTCGAGCACCGCCGTGTCAATGGTCTCGAAGGGGTTGTCCTTCAAGATCTTCTTGTGCATGTACAGCGGGATGAACTTAGCCTCGGCATCGTCACGAGAGAAGCCGAAGGTGGTCTGGGTGAGGTCGTTGGTGCCAAAGCAGAAGAAGTCGGCATGATGCGCGATCTCGTCAGCGACCATGCAGGCGCGTGGCAGCTCGAGCATCGTGCCCACGGGAATATTGAGCTCGACGCCCTCCTCGGCAGAAACCTCGGCGATTACCCGCTCGATGACCTCGCGGGTCTGGACATGCTCCGCCGTGATGGAGACGAGCGGAACCATGATCTCGGGTCGCGGGTCGACGCCCTCCTTGATAAGGCGGGCAGCAGCCGTGGCGACGGCGCGAACCTGCATGAGTGGCAGATCGCTAAAGACGACGGACAGGCGAACGCCGCGCAGGCCGAGCATGGGGTTCGACTCGACCATGCCGTCGATACGACGCAGGCGGGCGCGCAGGGCTGCAAGCTCTTCCTCGCTGGCGCCGGCGGCTTCCTTCTTGGTGATGGCGACCTCGAGCTCGCGAGGATTATCCAGGAACTCATGAAGCGGCGGATCGAGCAGGCGGACGACCACATCGCGACCGGACATGGTCTTGAACATCGCCAGGAAGTCCTCGGTCTGAACCTTGAGCAGGTCGGCCAGGGCCTGCTGCTTCACGGCCTCATCGTCAGACAGGATAAAGCTCTGGATGATGTTCTTGCGGTCGCCCAGGAACATGTGCTCGGTGCGGCACAGGCCGATGGCCTCGGCGCCAAACTCGAGCGCAAGCTCGGCATCCTCGGGATTGTCGGCGTTGACGCGCACATGGTTGGCATGGCCACAGGTCTCGTCCAGGCGAATCTCGTCGGCCCAGGACAGGATGGTGTCCAGATCGCCGGTAAGCTCGGCGGAGACCAGGTCGACGGCGCCGTCGACGACGATGCCCTGGGTGCCGTCGATGGAGATGACATCGCCCTCGCGCAGCACGCGGTCGCTGCCCTCGATGCGCACGACCTTCTCGGCGGCGTCGATATGGAAGCGCTCAACGCCACAGACGCAGGGCGTACCCATGCCGCGGGCGATAACGGCGGCATGACTCGTCTTGCCACCGTGGCTGGTCAGGATGCCCTCGGCGGCGACCATGCCCTTCAGGTCGTCGGGGTTGGTCTCCCAACGAACCAGAATGACCTTGTGGCCCTCGGCGGAACGCGTGACGGCGTCGTCGCTCGAGAACACGACCTCGCCCACGGCGGCACCGGGGCTGGCGTTCAGACCGCTGGCCAGCGCCTCGTACTTCTTGGAGGCGTCAAACTGCGGGTGCAGGAGTTGGTCGAGCTGCGCGGGATCGATGCGGCTCACGGCCTCCTCGCGGGTGATCAGGCCCTCCTCGACCATTTCGATAGCGATGCGCAGGGCGGCGGTGGCGGTGCGCTTGCCCACGCGGGTCTGGAGCATCCAGAGCTTGCCCTGCTCGATGGTGAACTCGATATCGCACATATCGCGATAATGATCCTCGAGCGTCAGGAACACGCGCTCGAGCTCCTCACCTGCGGACTCGAGGCCCGGGGTGGTCTTGAGGTCGGCAATGGGCTCGGTGTTGCGGATGCCGGCGACGACGTCCTCGCCCTGGGCGTTAACCAGAAAATCGCCGTAGAACTCCTTGGTGCCGTCGGCCGGATTACGCGTAAAGGCGACGCCCGTCGCAGAGGTCTCGCCCTTGTTGCCAAAGGCCATGGCCTGCACGTTGACGGCGGTGCCGAGGTCGTCGGAAATGCCATGCTGCTTGCGGTAGATGCAGGCACGCTCGTTCATCCAGCTGCCAAAGACGGCCTGGATGGCAAAGCGTAGCTGAAGCTCCGGGTCGTGCGGGAAGACGGGCTTGCCGTCAGCGACCTCGAGCTCGGGATACAGGGAGGCATCGACGTTCTCGGAGAAGATGCCCTTAAAGGTCTCGACGAGTTCCTGCAGGTCCTCAGCCGAAAGCTCGGAATCGACGCGAACGCCGGCGACCAGACGGGCCTGGGTCAGGGCGTTCTCGAACAGGTCGGCGTCAACGCCCATAACGACGTTGGAGAACATCTGAATAAAGCGGCGGTAGCCATCCCAAGCAAAACGCGGATTTTGCGTCTGGGCGATGAGCCCCTGAACGGAGTCGTCGTTGAGGCCTAAGTTGAGGACCGTGTCCATCATGCCGGGCATGGAGAACGGAGCGCCCGAACGAACCGACACGAGCAGCGGATCGGAGGCGTCGCCGAGCTTCTTGCCGCAGCGGGCCTCGAGGTCCGCCTCGGCAGCAACGATCTCATCGAGTGCGCCCTCGGGCCACACGTTGCCGGCACCGGAGTACTCGACGCAAGTCTGGCAGGTAATGGTAAAGCCACCGGGAACCGGCAGGCCGATGCGGCTCATCTCGGCAAGGTTTGCGCCCTTGCCGCCAAGCACGAAGTTCATGGACTTGTCGCCCTCAGTGACACAGGTGCCCTGGGCGTCGGTTCCAAAACGGTAAACCCTCTTGCAATCGCTCACGATACTTCCCCTTTCATGCACTTACGCGCACGACCGTGGTAACGAATCGACCCGCCAAATGCGGGCCGTGAGGGAACTATACGGCGGGTTTTGAGCGGGCTTAAGCAGGGGATGCGCGGTTTGGTAAACGTGCTAAAACTGGCGGTAAACGGTAGGTAAAGGTGGTTACCTTATGAATATACCACTGTAAGAAAGTGCAGGTCAGATGCGATATTTTTGCTAAATCGCTTTATCAAAATGCTGCTACTATTAGGCTCGACGGGCGGCGCGGCGGGCACGGGCTTCTTGGATTTCCTCCAAGTGGCTAATGATCTCGGCTGCGCTTTCCTCGATGGCCTTGCCGTCGGTACGCACCACAAAGCAGCCTAGGCGCTTCATGAGCGCACGGGCTTCCTCGAGCTCGCTGTGCACGCTCTCAGGCTCGGCATAGGAGCCGGCAACGGCACGAGCGTAGTCATCGCCCAAGCGGCTATCGCGAATTTCGGAAATCACATCGACGGTCGAAATCAGGCCGAACAGGCGCATCGGGTCGACCTCGTAAATCGACTTGGGCGGCTCCATGCCATGCGCCAGTGGGACATTGGCGACCTTGTAGCCCTGATAGGCCAAATACATCGACAGCGGCGTCTTGGACGTACGCGATACGCCCAGCAGCACGATATCGGCACCCGACAGATCGTCGCAGCCGCGCCCGTCATCGTGCTCAACGAAATACTCCATGGCCTCGATACGATGGAAATAGCGGTCATCGGTCTTGTGAATCACGCCCGCAACGCCCTTGGGCGGCACACCGATGAGCGACGACAGCACGGCGAGCGTCGGGCCGATCAGGTCGACCGAACGGATATGCAGCATGCCCAGGTAATCGAGCACACGGGCGCGAAGCGCCGGATCGACAATGGTGTGGAACACGGCAATATCGCGATGATCGGCATCGACGCGCGGACCCACAAACGACTTGACCTGCTCCACCGAGTTCACCTTGGGCAGGCGCAAGAGACGAAAAGCCCCTTCATCAAATTGCCCGGACGCCGCAAGCACCACCTCACAAGCGGTATCACCGAGCGAGTCGGAGATAACGATAACGGTGGGACGAGCGGTGACCGGGCAATCCATGCGGGGCTCCTTTTGCGCTTATGCGCAGGCTGGCTTACTTTTTGCGAGCAAGCTCACCGATGTTTGCGATGCCGGAGAAAACGGCCTCGAAGCGGTTGAGCAGCTTAAGGCGATTATCGCGAAGCTGCTCGTCCTTATCCATGACCATGACCTCGTCGAAGAAGCGGTCGATGGGGGCGCGCAGGGCGGCAAGGGCGGCAAATGCGGCCGGGTAATCCTCGGCAGCAAGGGCGGCGTCGACAGCGGTCTGAGCAGCCTCGGAGGCATCGGCAAGCGCGAGCTCGACCTCGCCCATCAGGGCGCGGTCGTACTCCGCGCCCAGCTCGGGCTTGGAGATGTGCGCGGCGCGGGCATAGGCGGTCGCCAGGTTATCGAACGTCTCAGCGTCGTTCTTGCGGGCCTCGTCGAGGGCGGCGCAGCGGGCGAAGAAGACGGACGGGGCGATGATGTGCACCGCGGAGACGGCGGCAACGGTATCGGCCGGGATCTTTTCGTCGCGGGCCATGCTCACCAGACGGCCGTGGAAGAAGTCGCGAACCTGCTGAGCGACCTCGGCGGCGTCGAACTCGATACCCCGCTCGCTATAGAGCTCAAGGGCAAAGTCGATAAGCGACGTGGGATCGATCGGCAGACGGTCGCGCAGGATGTTGATGATGCCGATAGCGGCACGACGCAGCGCGTAGGGATCGGAGGAGCCGGTCGGGGGCTCGCCAATGGCAAAGATACCGGCGATGGTATCGAGCTTGTCGGCGCAGGCCACGATGCAGCCAGCGGTGCCCTCGGGCAGCTCGTCACCGGCAAAGCGGGGACGATAATGATCGCGAATGGCGTGGGCGACCTCATCGTTCTCCCCCATCGCGGTGGCGTAGTAACCGCCCATCACGCCCTGCTGGCTCGTGAACTCGACGACGGCGTT
>CATVQO010000039.1 GCA_958346165.1 uncultured Collinsella sp.
TTTAAAACGTTTTAACGTAAATTTGATTTTCAATTTCGAGCATTCTCGTGAAATTCAAGTCAAAAAAAAGGTATATTAGGCGAGTGGTTAGTTTGTGGGCCTCAACGGCGAGCGCTGTAGCTCGCGGGGGCCTTACGAAAGGAGACACAATGGCAGTAAAGGTTGCTATTAACGGCTTCGGTCGCATCGGTCGTCTGGCTTTCCGTCAGATGTTCGGTCATGAGGGCTCCGAGATCGTCGCTATCAACGACCTCACCTCTCCCGATATGCTCGCTTACCTGCTGAAGTACGACTCCACGCAGGGCAACTACGCTCGCGATCACGAGGTCGTTGCTGGCGAGGATTCCATCACCGTTGACGGCAAGGAGATCAAGATCTACAAGGAGGCCGACGCTAACAACCTGCCTTGGGGCGACCTTGACGTCGACGTCGTTCTCGAGTGCACCGGCTTCTACACCAGCAAGGCTAAGGCTCAGGCCCACATCAATGCTGGCGCCAAGAAGGTCGTCATCTCCGCTCCGGCCGGCAGCGATCTGCCCACCATCGTGTACAACGTCAACCATGAGACGCTGACCGCTGAGGACAACATCATCTCCGCTGCTTCCTGCACCACCAACTGCCTCGCCCCGATGGCCAAGGGTCTGAACGACTTCGCTCCCATCGTGTCCGGCATCATGACCACCATCCACGCCTTCACCGGCGACCAGATGCCGCTCGACGGCCCGCAGCGCAAGGGCAACTTCCGTCGCTCCCGCGCCTGCTCCGAGAACATCGTCCCGAACACCACGGGCGCTGCCAAGGCCATCGGCCTGGTTCTCCCCGAGCTCAACGGCAAGCTCATCGGTGCCGCCCAGCGCGTCCCGACGCCGACCGGCTCGCTGACCAACCTCTACGCCGTCGTTGACAAGAAGGTCACCGTCGACGAGGTCAACGCTGCCATGAAGGCCTACGCCGAGACCATCCCCGAGACCTTCGCCTACAACGAGGACCAGATCGTCTCCCGCGACATCGTCGGCGAGACCCACGGCTCCATCTTCGACGCCACTCAGACCATGTGCTCTGACCTCGGCAACGGCCAGACCCTCGTTCAGGTCACCTCTTGGTACGACAACGAGAACTCCTACACCTCTCAGATGGTCCGCACCATCAAGTACTTCGAGAAGTTCGTTGCTTAATTTAGCTTTTAGCGAATAGCTCGTTGAGCGTCTAAAGAAGGGCGCGGCCTTATAGGGCTTACACCCTAGGGTCGCGCCCTTTTTATAAGAAATCGTCTGCCGTAATGGGAGGCAGACACGTACGAAAGGTAGAAGCAAACATGGCCTTTACCAAGAAGACCGTCCGCGACATCGATGTCGACGGAAAGCGCGTTCTCGTCCGCGTTGACTTTAACGTGCCTATCAAGGATGGCGTCGTTGGCGACACCACCCGTATCAAGGCTGCCCTGCCCACCATCAACTACCTCGTTGAGCACAATGCTCGCGTCATCCTCATGAGCCACCTCGGTCGTCCCGAGGGCACCGGCTTCCAGCCCGAGCTGTCCCTCGAGCCCGTCGCCAAGAAGCTCGCTGAGCTCTCTGGTCTCGACGTTGCCTTTGTCGCCGACACCTACGGCGAGAAGGCTGCTGAGGCTGTCGCCGCCGTCGAGCCGGGTAAGGTCCTCGTTCTCGAGAACGTCCGTTTTGACAAGCGTGAGAAGAAGAACGATCCCGAGATCGCCAAGAAGCTCGCTTCCTATGGTGACGTCTTCGTTCTCGATGCCTTCGGCACCGCTCACCGCGCCCAGGGTTCCGTCGTGGGCCCCGCCGCTTACCTGCCTGCCGTCGCCGGCTTCTTGCTCGAGAAGGAGGTCGACACGCTGACCGGCATCTTCGCCGAGCCCGAGCGCCCCTTCGTCGCCATCGTCGGCGGTTCCAAGGTTTCCTCCAAGATCGGCGTTCTCGATCACCTCATCGACTCCGCTGACACCCTGATCATAGGTGGCGGCATGGCCTACACCTTCTTCCTGGCTCAGGGCCTGTCCGTTGGTCAGTCCCTCAAGGAAGAGGACTGGGTCGAGCGCGCCGGCGAGATGCTCAAGAAGGCTGAGGAGAAGGGTGTCAAGATCCTGCTCCCCATCGACAACCGCGTTGCCGATCACTTTGGCGAGGACGCTGTTCCCGAGGTTGTCGCTTCCGACGCTATCCCCGACGATCGTGAGGGTATGGACATCGGTCCTAAGACCGAGGAGCTCTACGCCGAGGCCGTCAAGGGCGCCAAGACTGTGTTCTGGAATGGCCCCATGGGCGTCTTCGAGTTCGACAACTTCGCTCACGGCACCCAGGCTATCGCCGAGGCTGTCGCCGAGGCCGACTGCACCTCGATCATCGGCGGTGGCGACTCTGTCGCGGCTGTCAACAAGTTCAACCTGGCCGACAAGATGAACTGGATCTCCACCGGTGGTGGCGCTTCCATGGAGCTCGTCGAGGGTAAGGCCCTGCCCGGAGTGGAGGCGCTTCTCGATGCCTAATCGCACCCTTCTCATCGCTGGTAACTGGAAGATGAACAACGACGTCGCCGAGGCCGCCAAACTCGCCGACGAGCTGGCTCAGGCTCTGCCCGAGGTTCCGGCTGGCGTCGAGGTGCTCGTCTGCCCTCCGACCATCGACATCACTACGGTCCATGACCGCATTCAGGCTGCCCCCATCGCCCTCGGTGCACAGAACGTGTACTGGGAGGCCAAGGGTGCCTTCACCGGCGAGTCCTCTTGCGACATGCTCAAGTCCGCTGGCTGCACCTACTGCATCATCGGTCACTCCGAGCGTCGCGACTACTTCCACGAGACCGACGAGGATCAGAACAAGAAGGCCAAGGCTCTCGTTGCCGCCGGTCTTGTTCCCGTCTTCTGCTGCGGCGAGTCCCTCGAGGTCCGCGAGGCTGGCACCTATGTCGAGCACGTCGTGAACCAGGTCAAGGCTGGCCTTGCTGGCCTTGAGATCACCTGCCCCAAGCAGGTCGTCGTCGCCTACGAGCCCATCTGGGCCATCGGCACCGGCAAGACCGCTACCGCCGAGGACGCTCAGGAGGTCTGCGGCGCTATCCGTGAGACCCTCAAGGAGATGTTCGGCGAGGAGCTCGCCGACGGCATCCGCGTTCTCTACGGCGGTTCCGCCAAGCCCGGCAACATTGCCGAGCTCGTCGCCAAGCCCGACGTTGACGGCGCCCTCGTGGGCGGCGCTTCGCTCAAGGCTGCCGACTTCGCCTCTATGGTCGTCAAGGCAGGCGAGTAGGACATATGGCACAGCGTCATCTTCCTGCACTCCTGATCATCATGGATGGTTGCGGCCTTGCTCCGGCCGATGGCGAGAACGCCGTCGCCGCTGCCAAGACGCCCTTCCTTGATAGCCTGTACGAGAAGTACCCCCACACCACGCTCGGCGCTTCGGGCGAGGACGTGGGTCTTCCCGATGGCCAGATGGGTAACTCCGAGGTGGGTCACCTCAACATCGGTGCCGGACGCATCGTGTTCCAGGAGCTTTCGCGCATCAACAACGCCATCAAGGACGGCTCCATCGCCAAGAACGAGGTTTTTGTCAAGGCTATGGACGACGTCAAGGCTGACGGCAAGACTCTCCACCTCATGGGCCTTATGAGCCCTGGCGGTGTTCATTCTCACATGAACCACGTCGAGGCTCTGGTCAAGATGGCTGCCGAGCACGGTGTCAAGACCGTTCGCGTCCACGCCTTCATGGATGGCCGCGACGTCGACCCGCAGTCCGGTGCTGGCTACATGAGCGAGTTCTGCGCCTTCCTGGCCAAGATTTCCGAGGAGACCGGTTGCGACGCTCGCGTTGCCACCGTCTCGGGTCGTTATTGGGCGATGGACCGCGACAACCGTTGGGAGCGCATCCAGCGCGCCTACGACGTCATGGTCAACGCGTCCGATGCTGATACCGACCCCGTTGCCGGTATCAAGGCCTACTACGAGAAGGACCCGCGCGGCGATGAGTTCGTCGAGCCCTTCGCTGCCCACAACGAGGGCATTCACGAGGGCGACGCGGCCATCTTCTTCAACTTCCGTCCCGACCGCGCTCGTCAGATGACCCGCGTGTTCACGGACAAGGAGTTCGACGGCTTTGAGCGCGAGCAGATCAAGCTTTCGCACTTTGTGACGATGACCGAGTACGATCCGACGTTTGATGTCGAGGTCGCCTTCCCCAAGACGTTCCCCGAGAACGTCCTGGCCGACGTTATCGCCGCCAATGGCCTGAAGCAGCTGCACACTGCCGAGACCGAGAAGTACGCCCACGTGACGTTCTTCCTCAACGGTGGCATCGAGGAGCCCAAGGAGGGCGAGGAGCGCGTGCTCGTCGCTTCCCCCAAGGTCGCTACCTACGATCTGCAGCCCGAGATGAGCGCTCCCAAGGTTACCGAGAAGCTCGTCGCCGCCATCAACGAGGATCGCGCTGATTTCTACATCGTGAACTTCGCGAACTGCGACATGGTTGGTCACACCGGTGTCTTCGACGCTGCCGTTAAGGCTGTCGAGGCTGTTGACGATGCCCTGTCCAAGGTTGTCCCGGCGATTCTCGCCAAGGGCGGCTTTGCACTGATTACCGCCGACCACGGCAACGCCGATCACATGTTTGACGTTGCTTCCGACGGTTCCAAGCATCCGTTTACGGCTCACACCACCAACCGCGTGCCGTTCATCATCGTTGATGAGAAGGCACAGCTCACCGGTATCGAGGACGGCCGTCTTTCCGATATCGCTCCGACCATGCTCACCATGGCTGGTATTGAGCCTTCCGCCGAGATGACGGGCCGCGTGCTCGCCACCGAGGCCTAATAGAAAACAAATACCGTTTTCTAGTAAGGGGGTTGTCCACAACCGGACAACCCCCTTTTTGGTATTTCTGCCATTTCTACCCCGTCCCCGAGTGGCAGGTAGGGGAGAGCGGGGGATTGTGGTACAGTACTGGAGTTTGAACTGTTCTATTAAGGAGCTTATCTATGGGTCCGTTCCAGATTCTTCTGTTTGTCGTTTGGGCTGTCTCTGCCGTGGCGCTGACGATTCTCGTCCTGATGCATTCCGGTAAGGGCACCGGCGTTTCGGATATGATCGCCAGCTCGCTGTATAACTCCAGCTCTGCCACGGGCGTCATGGAGCAGAACCTCGATCGCCTGACGGTAATTATGGCCGTCGTTTTTGCCGTGTGTGTCGTCCTGTGCATGTTCTTCTTCCCGCAGGGTATCGTCGGCTACTAAGCACGAGCCGTATAAATACTTGAAAAGGGTTCCGCAAGTGCGGGACCCTTTTTGTTTACATATTTGTAACAGAGTCAAAATATCCTCACATACTTCGCCCAACTAAAGAAATTCTCGACCGTTAACCGGAATTAGCCCCAAATCGTGTATAAAATGCGCTACTGTATTGCAAAACGTTGGTCCGTTGTGCATAACCAGCCATAGCAGCGGGCGGCGTTTTGATGGTTCGGATCGGATTGTTTCGACATGTGTCCGACTGAACATTTCTTTGTCCTATCTCATAAGGAGGATGGCATGGCTGATTCTATGTTCCACCAGCCCGTTATGGGTCGTCGCGCCTTTGTTGGCGGCACCCTTGCTGCGAGCTCCATGGCTTTTCTTGCCGCATGCGGCAAGAAGGGTGGCGACGCTTCCGGTTCTGAGTCCGGTTCGACGCTGAACTTCTACATCAACAACCCGGTCTGCATCGACCCCTACAACGTCCAGGAGGACCAGGGCACTCAGGTCGAGTACCAGCTCTTTGACGCTCTGACCTCTTATGACGCCGAGAAGGGCGAGATCGTTCCGCTGGCTTGCGAGTCCTTTGAGGCCAACGACGACGCCACCGAGTTTACCTTCAAGATCAAGAAGGCCAAGTTCCACAACGGTGACGACGTTACCTCCAAGTCCTTCAAGCTCGGTTGGGAGCGTCTGGTCAACACCAAGTCGGCCATCGCTACCGAGTATGGCCCTTCCGAGGTCTCCTATCACCTTTCCATGGTCGAGGGCTATGACGATCTGCTTGCCGGTAACGCTACCGAGCTCAGCGGTGTTACCTGCCCCGACGATGAGACCCTCGTCGTCAAGCTGTCTTCCGCTTACGCCGACTTCCCCTTCGTCGCCTCTCACCCGGCTCTGGCCCCGGTTCCCGAGTGCGCCGAGTCCGATGCCAAGAGCTTCTATCTTGCACCGGTCGGTAACGGCCCGTTCATGATGGACGGCAAGTGGGAGGATGGCCAGGAGATCAACCTCAAGAAGTTCGACGATTACTATGGCGACAAGGCCAAGATCGATGGCATCCACTTCCAGGTCATCAAGGACATGGAGACTGCTTACAAGGAGTTCCAGGCCGGTAACCTCGATGTCTGCGACGTTCCCGTCGCTCAGATCGATGCCGCCAAGAAGGATCGCGGCGTGTCCAAGGACGGCTACACCATGGGTGACGGCGAGCGCATGCTGCTCGGCGCCGAGCCTTCCACGTACTATCTGACCTGCAACACCACGGCCGAGCCGTTCAACAACGCCGACCTGCGCAGGGGCATCTCCCTGGCCATCAACCGTGAGGCCATCTGCAAGACCATCTATAAGGGTACCCGTACCCCTGCCGACGGCATTGTTCCTCCGGGCATCGATGGCTACAAGGAGGGCGCATGGGAGTTCTGCGCCTACGATGTCGACAAGGCTAACGAGTACCTCGACAAGGTTGCTCCCGCTGGCGCTAACGGGGATCGTGGCATTAGCGTGACCCTTTCCTACAACCAGGACGGCGGTCACAAGGAGATCATGGAGTCCATCATCGGCGACCTCGCCAAGGTTGGCGTTACCGCTGTCTCCGATACCCCTGAGTGGTCTGCCCTGCTCGAGCAGTATCAGAACTTTAACTATCAGTTCGGTCGTCTGGGTTGGATTGCCGACTACCCGATCATGGACAACTTCCTGTATCCGCTGTTCCACTCCGACTCCCTCGGTGGCGATAACCGCTCCGGTTACAACAACCCCGAGTTCGACGCCAAGGTCGACGAGGCTCGTACTATTGTTGACGACGAGGAGCGCGTCGCTAAGATGCAGGAGGCCGACGCAATGGTCGCTGCCGACTGCCCGGTCATCCCGATTATGTTCTACACGCACACCATCGTCGGCTCCGATCGCATCAAGCACCTCTATGTCGATCCGCAGAAGCATGCCGAGCTGGGTACCGCTGAGCTCGCCTAAGAGTTTGCAGCTTCCGTGAGGGTCAAGTATTTACGTAGACCTCATGGGAAACATACAGTTCTCCCTAACCTGGGGTAAACTGGCTGATGGTAATTTTGGGATGCCGGTCTGGCGATCGGCATCCCATTTAGGTTAATCCCTAGATAGGGGAGTGGTATGGGTAAGTACATCGTTAAACGTGTGCTTCAGTTCATCCCGGTGTTTTTGGGCGTTACGCTGATTCTGTTCGCCCTCCAGAATATCGTGCCGGGAGATCCGATCAAGCTGATCGGTGGAGACAAGGCTCTGTCCCCCGAGGTGGAGCTTCAGCTTCGCGTCCGCTATCACCTGGTCCAGTCGGACGAGGACGGCAACGCGATCCTTGACGAGAACGGCGACCCCGTTCAAACGTCGCTCGTGGACCGTTACTTGTATTACATGAACGGCCTGCTTCATGGCGATCTGGGCAATTCGTATCAGCGCAAGCTGCCGGTTACGGAAATCTTTGCCCAGAAGTATCCGTATACGGTCAAACTTGCCGCGTGCGCCATCGTGCTCGAGGCAATCATGGGTATCGGTGCGGGTATCATTTCGGCGGTTAAGCGTTATTCCTTCTGGGATATTTTGGTAACGCTCACCACGTCGATTCTCGTTGCCGTCCCGGCTTTCTGGCTCGGTATGTTGCTGCAGCTGTTCTTTGGCGTCATTCTCAAGGACGCCACGGGCGGTGCATTCTCCATGCCGATTTCGGGTGCCGGCGGTTCCAGCTCTCAGTATCAGGATTGGATGCACTATGTGCTTCCGACCATTACGCTGGCTTCGGTTTCGACCGCTTATGCCGCCCGCATTATGCGCTCGCAGCTGCTTGACGTCATGAACCAGGATTACATCCGTACGGCAAAGGCGAAGGGTCTCTCCAATCGCGCGATCATCGTCAAGCATGCGCTTAAGAATGCACTCATCCCCGTCGTTACCTATATTGGTGTCGACTTTGGTGGCATGCTTTCGGGCGCCATCCTGACCGAGACGGTCTTTAACTGGCCCGGTATCGGCTATGAGGTCTATCGCGCCATTAGCATGCGTGACTGGCCCATCGTTATGGGCGGCGTTACGCTCATCGTCGTCGTCGTTATGGTGATCAACCTGCTCGTCGACATTAGCTATGCATTCCTCGACCCGCGCATCCGCCTTGGCGGTCCGTCGGATAAGGCCTAAGGGAGGTACGTCTCATGCAGGAAACTGATTCTCAGTCTCAGGAGCAGGCTACCGCCACCAAGGCCGCATCTGCTCCCGCCAAGTCCCGCACGCTGTGGGGCGACGCTTTTAAGCGTCTTCGTAAGAACAAGCTCGCCGTTATCGGTGTTTGCTGGATCATCATCGTCGTTGTGGTTGCCCTGACCGCAGATCTGTGGGCTAAGCCCTGGCTCGGTTCGCCGACGGCTTCCGACTCGACCACCATGGCTCAGACGTCGCTGCTGGCTCCGTGTGCCGAGCACCCGTTTGGCACCGACGCCCTAGGTCGTGACATTCTCGTCCGCGTTATCTACGGTGCACGTGTTTCGCTGTCCGTCGGCATTATGGCCACCGCGATCTCCACGCTGATCGGTCTGGTCATGGGTGCTCTGGCGGGTTTCTACGGCGGCATCTGGGATACGATCATCATGCGCTGTGCGGACATTTTCCTGGCGTTCCCGTACGTGCTGTTCGTTGTCGCCATGATCGCCGTTATCGGCCGTGGCCTTCAGAACGTCTTTATCGCCATCGGTATTCTCGGCTGGCCTTCGATTGCGCGCGTCTTCCGCTCTGCAATCTTGACGGTCAAGGAAAACGACTATGTTGACGCTGCGCGCGCGATGGGTGCATCCGATGCTCGTATCGTCGTGCGTCACATCTTCCCGAACTCCGTCGCCTCTATCGTGGTCTACGCAACCATGAACATTGGTGGCGCCATTCTGACCGAGTCCGCTCTGTCCTTCCTCGGCATGGGCGTTATTCCGCCTACGCCTTCGTGGGGCTCCATGATTCAGGACGGTCAGCAGTATCTTCTGACCGCTCCCTGGATGATGATCATGCCCGGTCTGGCAATTCTCTCGACGGTGCTCGCCTTCACCCTGCTGGGTGACGGTCTGCGCGACGCCCTCGACGTCAAGATGAAGGACGCATAAGGATGAAGAAGAACAAGAACTATGTGGACCTGAAGGACCAGCCGGTTCCCGAGGGCCAGCATCTGCTCGAGGTCGATGACCTTAAGATGTATTTCCATACCGAGGATGGCGTCGTTCGCGCTGTCGACGGTGTGTCCTACACGCTCGATCGCGGCGAGACCCTTGGCGTCGTCGGTGAGTCCGGCTCCGGTAAGTCCGTGACCGCCATGACCATCATGGGCCTCATCTCGATGCCTCCGGGAAAGATCGAGGGCGGCGACGTTCGCTATCGCGGTCGTTCTATCCTCGAGATGACCGAGGAGGAGATGCAGCACATTCGCGGCAACGACATCGCGATGATCTTCCAGGATCCTATGACCTCCTTGAACCCGGTCTATAAGATCGGCAAGCAGGTGGGCGAGGGCCTTCGTCTGCACCGTGGCTACTCCAAGCAGGAGGCGCTCAAGCGCGCTACCGAGCTTTTGGACCTCGTGGGTATCCCCGAGCCCGAGAAGCGCGTCAATGAGTATCCGCACCAGTTCTCTGGCGGTATGCGTCAGCGAGTCATGATTGCCATGGCCCTTGCCTGCGATCCCGATATTCTGATTGCCGACGAGCCCACGACTGCCCTGGACGTTACCATCCAGGCTCAGATTATCGAGCTCATGCAGGAGATGCAGGAGAAGAACGGCAACGCCATCATCATGATTACCCATGACCTGGGTGTTGTCGCCGATATGGCCGATAAGATCATGGTTATGTACGCCGGCCGCCCCGTTGAGTTCGGTACTGCTGAGGAAATCTTCTACGAGAGCCGCCACCCCTACACCTGGGGCCTTATCCGCTCCATCCCGGAGCAGGCCATCGAAGAGAAGAAGCCGCTTACGCCGATTCACGGCAACCCGCCTTCGCTCATGAACCTGCCCGAGGGCTGCGTCTTCTCTCCTCGTTGTCCCTATGCGACGGACAAGTGCCGCAAGCAGCGCCCCGAGCGCGTTGTCACCGAGTCTGGTCACTACTCTGCGTGCCACTACTCCGGTGACCCCGAGTTCCTCAAGAACGCTCCTGAGACGTCCCGTACACGCAAGGATTCCAAGAAGGGAGGCGAGGCGTAATGGCAGATACCAACGAGCGTACTCCGCTGCTGAAGGTCGAGCACCTCTCTAAGGAGTTTCCCGCTGAGTCCGGCATGTTCGCCAAGCGCTTCTCTAAGCGTGTCGTCTCTGCTGTGAATGACATTTCGTTCGAGATTTATCCGGGCGAGACCTTTGGCCTGGTCGGCGAGTCTGGTTGCGGTAAGTCCACCACGGGCCGCACCATCATGCGCCTGACCAAGCCGACCGCCGGTAAGGTGTTCTTCCAGGGTAAAGATGTTGCCGAGATGAGCAAGCATGAGATCAAGGACATGCGTCGCGAGATGCAGTTTATCTTCCAGGATCCTTATGCTTCGCTGAATCCCCGTATGACCATCGGCGAGATTGTCTCCGAGCCCATGACCATTCACGGCGTGGGCACCAAGGAAGAGCGCATTGAGCGTGTCCGCGAGCTGCTGGACGTCGTCGGTCTGAACCCCGAGCACATTAACCGCTATCCTCATGAGTTCTCCGGCGGTCAGCGTCAGCGTGTCGGCATTGCCCGCGCGTTCGCTCTGAAGCCCAAGCTGATCATCTGCGACGAGCCTGTCTCTGCACTTGACGTTTCCATTCAGGCCCAGGTTTTGAACCTGCTGAAGGAGCTTCAGGATAAGTTCGGTACTGCTTATCTCTTCATTGCTCACGACCTCTCCGTCGTGCAGCACATCTCCGATCGCGTTGCCGTTATGTACCTGGGTAAGATGGTTGAGGTTTCGGACTGGAAGACGCTCTACAGCGAGCCTCACCATCCGTACACGCAGTCGCTGCTGTCTGCCGTGCCGGTGCCCGATCCTGATATCCAGAAGACCCGCAAGCGCATCATCCTCGCCGGCGATCCGCCGTCACCGTTGGATCCGCCGACCGGTTGCCGTTTCCACACCCGCTGCCCGATCGCGCAGGGTATTTGCTCTGAGAAGCTTCCCGAGTTTAAGGAAGTCGCACCGGGTCACTGCTGCGCGTGCCACTTCGCGGAGCCGTTCCCGATCAAGGAATCGCACATCGACCTGTAGTCGGTTGTTTGTCCGGGCCCG
>CATVQO010000040.1 GCA_958346165.1 uncultured Collinsella sp.
CTTAGAGAAGTTCTTTGCGAGAAGCCAAGTAGGCGTGAGCATGGCGCTCAAGAACCTCGTCCTCAACGCTCGTTAGGCGAATGGCACCGAGTGCTGCGGGCAGCGGCAGCATGCTGCGATTCGAGCGAGCGAACTGCTGCTTGCGGAACTCCTCGATATATGCGGCAGGCTCCAGGTCGAAGGCAAGTTCCTCGATACCAAAGTCCTCCAGGCAGTCATCGACCTCAAAAACGTAATCGATATCGAAGTCGCAGGCGTCGTGGGCAAGGCGCGCCTCAAAGCGCATGCCCTCGGACAACAGCTGGTAGGCAGGGACCTGCGAAGCGGCATCGCCCAAGCAGGCGCGCAGGGTGCGCTCCCCCGTCTTGCCAAAATCGAGCGCATGGCGGGCGCTCGGGTTCGTGGCCATCAGTACGTCCTTACGGGCAGTCTGAGACCATTGAACGGCATTGACGAGCGCGACCTCCTCGCCCGCGAGAATCTCGGGGACGGTCTCAGTAAACTGATTCCAGCGGGACTTGCTGCTCGAAAGCATGGTACCAACAAGTACCACATAGCCGAGCTTGAGGTCCTCGGGGTCCGCCTCGCGAACAAGGTCGAGGTCACACACGACCAAGCCCGGTTCGGGACGGAACGCGATGGCGGGAAGCGCATTGGCCGACGAAGCGACGAGCGGCTTCATGGTCGTCGCGACCGTGAGCATTGCATCGAAGGTCGTCGGCAGCAACGCGCACTCGGTTCGGCCACACCACTGGTTGGCGCACCAGCTAACAACCGAGCAGGTCGCTGTGTCGCCGACAGCGACAACGAGATCGTCGCAGGTAATGCCGTTAGCCGAAAGGGCGCCAAAGACGGCATCGGCATCGGCCAGCGTAGCACCGGCAGGCGAAACCTCGAGGACTAGCGGCGACACGACAAAACCGGCGTCGACCAGCGCATGCTCGACGACCTCACCAAAACGCTCGGATGTGGCGGAGTTCCAAACCACCATTGCGCGCTTAGGCTTGCCCACAGCCGAGGCAAACATGCGCGACAGCTCATCGAACGCGCCCAATCCGACGCGGACATCGACACTGCGGTTTTGGAAATTGATCAGTTGACGGCGAATCATAGCAGTCCACGCTCCAAAAGCATCTCGGCACAAAGGTAGGAAACGTCCTCGAAGGACTTGTTGCGAATATCAAGGGTAAGGTCGGCGGCCTGGCGATACAGCGGACGGCGATGCTCAAACAGGCGCGCAGCGTGCTCAGGCGAACGGAAATCGGGGCGCGTGTCGGACCGACGAATCTGGCGAATCGAATCCTCGAAGTCGCCCTCGAGGTACACGCACGTACCCATTTCGTGCATCAGCTCAATATTCACCGGCGTCTCGACGATACCGCCCCCGCACGAAACCAACAGGCTGCGCTCGCTTTGGAGCGAACGGAGCGCCGAGGTCTCGAGCTCACGAAAACGATCCTCGCCCTCGGTCTCAAAAATCTCGGTTACCGACTTACCGCAACGGCGCACGACCAGGCGGTCGGTATCGATAAAACGCCGCTTGAACATGGTGCCGACGTTGCGCGCGAGCGTCGATTTGCCCGCGCCCAAAAAGCCGATAAAGAAGATATGGTCGCAGCCGTGTTTGATGTGCTGAGACATGGCGAAACCTATTCCTCGCAGGGAAGGTCGCGCAGGGCCCGGCGCTCAAAGATACGGAAGATCTGCGTATACCACAGGTCCTGGGTTGCCTGCGGCTTGACCAGAATAGTGTCAACGCCGGCAAAGTTTCCGCTCCATACGTCGGTGTACAGCTGGTCACCGATCAGTACGGACTCGTCGGCCGTGGCGCCCAGACGCTTAAGACCCGCCTTCAAGGCAAACGGGGCGGGCTTCATGGCGTGGCTAATGGCCTCGAGCCCCAGCTCGCGCGCCGACGCCATAACCTGGTCGCGATGCCAGTTGTTGGACACCATGCACAGCTTAAAGCCCTTAGCATGGGCGGCCTCGAGCCAGGCGGAGACCGCAGCGGGTACCTGCTCGGTATCACGTGGCACCAGGGTGTTGTCGCGGTCGAGCAGAATGGCGCGCTTACCGTCGGCCCAGAGGGTATCGAGGTCGATGCGATCGACCGAGGCAACATATCGTTTGGGGCTAAAAATCCTCATGATCAATTCCAAGACTGTTGATGCTCTTCGTAGGTCTTCGAGAAATACTCCTCGTCCTGCGTAATGTAGAAATACAGGTCGTCGGAGTCGGTCGGCTCAAGGGTGGCCTTGAGCGCCTCGAGCGACGGAGAGCAAATGGGCGTGGGCGGGAGGCCCTCGTGCTTATAGGTGTTATACGGGCTATCGCTCTGCAGGTCGTCGGCGGTAACCTCGCCGCCGGTGACATACATCATGGTCGCATCGCTATTGAGGTAACGCAGGCCATCGAGCTTGCCGGCAAGGCGGTTGTAGAAGACCGAGGCCACGTGTGCACGTTGATCGGCGTTGAGGCCCTCGCGCTCAACGATAGAGGCCAAGTTGACGATGTCGTAGTCGGACATCTCCACACCGTAGCGCTCCTTGATCTTGGCTTCGCAGCTCGCAAAGTCAAGCGACTTGTACTCGGTCTTAAACTGATCGAGCATGGCGCGAATCACGTCATCGGCCGTCGGCGAATCACCCAACGAATAGGTCTTGGGGAACAAGAAACCCTCGAGCGAGTCGTTAGCGGCGCCCTTAAGGAAGCTATAGTCGTCCACGTAGTTGGAGGCCTTGGCCTGTTTGAGGAAGTCTTCCTTAGAGATGCTGTCGTAGGCCTGGGCCACACGGTCGGCGACTTGATCGACCGTCAGGCCCTCAGGGATAGTCAGCGCATTGGAGCCCGCGTTGGGGCCTTCCATGAGCTGCTGAACAACCTTGGTCGCATCCATGAGTGTGGTGAACGAATAATCACCGGGCTTGAGCGACATATCGGCGTTGAGCTTTTTCACCGCCGCATAATAATCCTTGGGATTTTCGACGATATGATTCTCGGAGAGAATCGAAGCGATGCTGTCACCCGAGGCACCATCGGGAATCGTGATAGTAACCTGCTGGCCTGCAACGACTTTCGCACCCTCACCGCCAAAGAAGCCCTTGACGGCTGGCACGACAAAGAAAACGATCGCGACAAGCGCAAGCACGGCAAAAACGCCACCGATAATCATAGGCACCGGGGAGCTTTTCTTTTGAGCACCGCGACGAGCATGCGTGTTGTAGCTCGAGCGGGTCGCCGGAGCAACGCCATGCGAACCACGAGCGTGATGCGAATGCGATTGGGGGGCCTGCGTTCGCTGGGTAGGTGCCTGCTGCTTAAAGCGGGTGCCGCCTGCAGGCTGGGCCGTACGAGCAGTGGGCTGCTGAGCCGCGTGAGAAGCCGAATGCTGAACCGAACGAGCAGAAGGCTGCTGACCCGTCCGTTGAACAGGTTGGGCCGAACGAGAGAAGGACTGCGCCGGGCGCGCGACAGGCTGAGCTGCGCACTGCGTCGGCTGTGCCGGACGCTGGCCAGGCTGGGCAGGGCGCGACACCGGCTGCTGTGTACGATTCGGCTGGCGCGGATCGGAAGCACTAGGCATGCGAAACCTCCTCGTTTTTACGATCGAGCCACGTCTGCAAAAACAGGCTGGCGGCAATCATGTCGATCTTGCCCCTCATCTGCTTTTCGTTGAGTCCCTGCTCGCGCAGGATACGCTTGGCCTCTTGC
Source organism: uncultured Collinsella sp. (assembly GCA_958346165.1). The sequence continues at coordinate 3,712 of CATVQO010000040.1, forward strand.
GAGGACAGACGCTCGTCCTCAAACTCCAACGGAAGATCGAGCTCGTCGGCAATCTTTTGCGCCACAGCGGCAACGCGCTCGGCCTGAGGGCCGGGCTCACCGGCCATGGTCAGGGGACGTCCGCTTACCAGGATGTCGGGCTCATAGTCCTCAACCAGGTAGCGGAACGTCTTGGCCATACCGGTGACCTCGGCAGCCGGAAGCACCTTGACAGGCATCGCCATCTTGCCATCACGGCTCGAGACGGCAATGCCAATCCTGGTCTCCCCTATGTCCAGCGCGAGCGCAACCACAGCGACTTCTTAGATTCTTAGGCGCCGAGCGCGGTCTTAGCGGCCGCGAGGGCATCGGCGATGCCGGCAGCATTCTTGCCACCGGCCTGGGCCATGTTGGGACGACCGCCACCGCGACCGTCGACCAGACCCGCGATCTGCTTGATCACGTTACCGGCGTGGAAACCGGCCTTGACGGCGTCATCGGAGCCGGCAGCGAGCAGGGCCGGAGTGCCCTTCTCAGTCACGCTGGCGACGACACAAGCGACAGGGCCGGCGACCTTCTGATGCACGGTATCCCATACGTTGCGCAGGTCGGCAGCCTCAAGACCCTGGAGCTCAGCGACAACGATCTTATAGCCGTCGAGCTCGACGGCGCCCTCGATGGCGCTGGAGATGGCGTCGGAGGAGCCACCGGTCAGAGCCTTCTTGAGCTTATTGGACGTCTCGCGCAGCTCGGCCTGCAGGTTCTCCACGCGGGCGGGAACCTCGTCTACGCGGCACTTGAGCGCAGCGGCGGCGGCGTCGACGAGCGCCAGGCGGTCGGCCATATAGTCGAGAGCACCCTTAGAGGTCACGGCCTCGATACGACGGACATTCGAGCCCGTAGAGGACTCGGAAATGATCTTGAACAGGCCAATCTCAGCAGTGTTGGCAGCGTGCGTGCCACCGCAGAGCTCGCGGGAGAACGGCTGGTCCTCGGCGCCCACGGAGACGACGCGGACGACATCGCCGTACTTCTCGCCAAACAGGGCGACAGCGCCGGCAGCCTTAGCCTCGTCGATGCCCATGACACGGGTCACGACCGGCTTGGAAGCGAAGATCTGCTGGTTAACCAGGTCCTCGACAGCCTTGAGCTGCTCGGAGGACAGGGCCTCGAAGTGCGTAAAGTCAAAGCGCAGGTGCTCGGGCGTCACCAGCGAGCCGGCCTGGGAGACGTGCTCGCCCAGGACCTGCTTAAGGGCGGCGTCGAGCAGGTGCGTGGCGGTGTGGTTGCGGCGCAGGAAGCCACGGCGCTCGACGTCGAGCGCGGCGGTCACGGTAGCACCGACGGCCAGCGTGCCCTCGGCAACGTGGGCGACGTGAGCATACAGGCCGTTGTGGTTCTTGGTATCGGAAACGGTCAGCGAAACGCCCTCGGCGGAAAGCTCGCCGGCATCGCCCTGCTGGCCACCCATCTCGGCATAGAACGGAGTGCGGTCAAGAACAACCTCGACATCCTCGCCCGCGGCGGCAGACTCGACGGACTCGCCGTTGCGCACGATGGCAACAACCTTGGCGCCCTCGGTCACATCGTTGTCATAGCCGTCGAACTCAGTCGCGGCGACCTTGTCGGAAAGCTCGACCCAAACGTCGTTGAAGCTGCCCCAGGCGTCGCCTTTGGCATTGGCGCGGGCGCGGGCCTTCTGGTCCTCCATGCAGGCAGTGAAGCCGTCCATATCGACATCGTGGCCAGCGGTGCCGGCGATCTCGACGGTCAGGTCGATGGGGAAACCAAAGGTGTCGTGCAGCTTAAAGGCAACATCGCCCGGAAGCACAGCACCCTCGGCAAGCGCTGCCAGGGCCTCATCCAGGTAGACGCGACCGTTGTCGAGCGTCGTGGAGAAGCGCTCCTCCTCGGAGGCGACGATACCCTTAACGAGCGCGACGTTCTTGAGCAGCTCGGGGTAGGCCTCGCCCATCTGAGCGTTGACCTCGTCGATGAACTTGGTCAGGAAGGCGCCCTCGATGCCCAGTAGGCGACCGTGGAACACGGCGCGGCGGAGCAGGCGGCGAAGGACGTACTCGCGACCCTCGTTACCGGGCAGGATGCCGTCAGAGATCATGAAGTCGACGGCACGGGAGTGGTCGGCGATGATGCGAAGAGAACGGCTGGCGCCGGAGTAATCGTCGGCGTCATAGGTCTTGCCGCTGATCTCCTCGCCCAGCTTGATGAGGTGCTGCATCAGATCGCCGTCGTAATTGGCGGTCTTGTGCTGCATGATGGCAGCCATGCGCTCCAGGCCCATGCCCGTATCGAGGTTGCGGTGCGGCAGCTCCGGCATGGAGCCGTCCTCCTGACGGTCGTACTGGGTAAACACGAGGTTCCAGAACTCAAGGAAGCGGTCGCAGTCGCAGCCGGGCTTGCAGTCGGGGCTGCCGCAGCCGACCTCCTCGCCCATGTCAAAATAGATCTCGGAGCACGGACCGCAGGGACCGGTGGGGCCAGCGGCCCAGAAGTTGTCGTCCTCACCCAGGCGGGAGATGTGGTCCTCGGCAACGCCCAGAGAACGCCACACGTCGTGGGTCTCGTCGTCCTCGGTAAAGACGGTGAAGTACAGGCGATCGAGCGGCAGCTTGAACTCCTTGGTGATGAGCTCAAAGGCCCAGGCGCAAGCCTGCTCCTTGGAGACGCCGCCAAAAGAGAAATCGCCGAGCATCTCGAAGAACGACAAGTGACGGCCGTCCTCGCCGATGCAGTCGATGTCGTTGGTGCGGACGCACTTCTGGCAAGAGATCGCGCCGATCTCCTTCATGGTCTTCTTGCCCTGGTAGTACTCCTTAAACTGGTTCATGCCGGCGTTGGCAAGCAGCAGCGAGGGATCATCGGGGACGAGGGACGAAGAAGGATAGAGCTTAAGACCGCGCTCCTCAAAGAAGTTGAGGAACTTGGAGCGGATCTCGGCCGTAGTCATTGACGGGTAGTCAGCACTCATAGAGGGAATCTCCTCGGTTTCACATCGAAACAGTTCAAACGTAACGATATTACCATCCCGCCGCACACATGCAAAAAAGAGGGCCGGCACAATGCCGGCCCTTCAGCGAAATTGCATGTTAGCGCGTATGAATGTTGACTCAAATTACCCCGCTAGTTGTCATCATCGTCCATGGAGCCGTCGATGCCGGTATTGGTATCGTCGTCCGAGTTGGAATCATCGTCTTTGGCGAAGGGGTTCTTGAAGAAGCCTGTGGCATCGGGTTGCAGGCCCGAGAGCTTAATCCAGGGATTATCGAGCTCGGGCTTGGGCATGGCCTTGGCCTCGGGCGCAGTCTCGTTACCGATGAGCTCGGACTCATAGATGAAGGTGTCGTCGCCGAGCGCGTCGTAGGCGGCGACCGGATTGCCATCGGCATCGCGGTACGGCGTGCCCATAAACACGGCTCCGTCATAGGCCACAAGCTGACGGCCGGTCTCATTCTCGAAGTAGTACACGAAGATGCCCTTGAGGGCCGCACAAAGCGGGATGGCAATAATCATGCCGATGGGCCCCATGAGCGCCGAACCAATAACGAGAGCCGTAAGGCTCATAATGGGATGCACCTGCACTGAGCTCTGCATGACCTTAGGCGAAATCACGTTATCGGTGACGTTTTGCGCGACCATCGTCACGACGAGCGTCCATAACGCCAACATGGGGCTGAACATGAAACCGAGCACTGTGGCGATTGCTGCGCTCACCCAAGGACCGACGACTGGAACCAAATGCATGATGCCGGTAAAGATAGCCATGAGCGCCGCATACGGATGGCCGATGATCATAAAACCGATAAAGGCGAGGAAACCACCGCAGATGGACGTCACGACCATACCGCGCATGTAGCCGCCGACAGAGCGAGAAAGGATGGCGACCATAAAGCGGTACGAGGTCTCCTTCTCCTGACCGATGATGGTGCAAATCTCGTGGTGCATGCGAGGGTAGTCGCAGGCCATCCAGTACGCAAGCACCAGACCAAGGAAGATCACGAACAACTGCGAGGCCGTATTGGTGATGAGCGGGAACACACCGCGGCCAAGCTCGGCAGCGATCTGAGACACGTACTTCGATGCCACGGTAACAAGCGACGAAAGATTATCGTCCAAATACTCCTTGAGCGGCGTGTTGTTGAGCGTCTTGGCATGCGAGATCATCTCGTTGAGATCGCCACCAGCAACACGAAGCTGCTCGGGCAGGCGGCTCAGGACTTCCATGATCTGGCCAAAGAGAATCGGCGACAAGATGCAAACGACACCGACGAGCACGGCAACAACAACAATAAGCGCGATAAGCGAACCGATGCCGCGATTCACGCCATGGTGCTCGAGCCAGTTGGTGATCGGGGACATCACAAAGGCAATGATGGAACCAACAGCGAGAAACTCGATAACCGGTGCCAGGATGCCCATAAGGTTAAAGATGACAGCAGCAATAACAATGCAGCCGACAACAGCCCAAATGCGCAGCGTCAGAATGCGGGTGTCGCGCAGCACGCGATCGGTTTGTTGGGGGTGCTCACTCATGAACGAATCATCACTCCGTCGGGGTCGATCTTGTCCTGAATCTTCTTAAGCGTGCGGCGCAGCAGACGCGAAACCTGCACCTGAGAAATACCAAGCTTCTTGGCGATCTCGATCTGGGTCATGCCCTTCACAAAGCGCAGCTCGATCACCTCGCGCTCGCGCGGCGAGAAATCACGGATGGCTTCCTCGATCACTAGACGGTCATCGGTAAAGTCGAGCTCGTTGTCGTCGTCGGCGTAACGGTCGAGAATCGAGGGGGCATCGTCGGAATCGGACGCACCAGGAGCCTCGATGGGCACCGAGGTATAGGCCGAAGACGATTCCATAGCCTCCAGCACCTCATCGACCGTCACGTCCAAGTACTCAGCGATTTCCTCAACCTTAGGCGAGCGCTGTAGCTCGTTGGTGAGCTTATCGGTAGCCTGGTTGACCTTGGCCGAGAGCTCCTGCAAGCGACGGGGCACGCGCACGCTCCAGCCCTTGTCGCGGAAGTGACGCTTAATCTCGCCCAAGATGGTAGGCGTGGCAAACGTGGTGAACTCGAGTCCGCGCTCAGGGTCAAAGCGGTCGATAGCCTTGAGCAGGCCCAAATAACCAACCTGCATCAGGTCATCGAGCGGCTCGCCGCGGTTCTTAAACTTGTTGGCAAGAAACCTTACCAGGTTCATGTGGGACATGACGAGCTGCTCGCGTGCGTCCGGGTCACCGGTCTCTTTATAGCGACGAAACAGCTCGCGGGTTTTCTCCTTGTCCCAAGCGGTCTTACCGCTCCGGGAACGTTCGGTCATATTAGATATCCGCCTTGAGGTCGAGGGAAAGCGTCAGGGGCGCCGTAGTCTTTTCGTAGGAGTCGCACACGCTCGCGAGGATGAGCTCGGCATACACCGCAGCCTGGTCGTCTTCATCGACCGTAGCCTGGTCGCCAAAGGTAATAGTCATGCCAACGTGGGTCTCATCGACATCGAATTTGATGGTGATGTCATCGCAGTCGACCGCGGTGCAACCAAAGATGAAAGCCTCCTCAGCAGCCATGCGGATGTCCTCGATGCGATCGACAGACATAGAGCACAGGGCACCAACGTTGGCTGCCGTCATGCGCACAAGGCGAGCGAGACGCGGGTCACCGGCAACGGTCAGCGTGATAGGGCAGTTTGCTTCGCTACTCATCGCAGGACTCCTCAGAGGTCTCGGCGGGCGTATAGGTGTAATACTGAGCCGGCTTGGATACAGACTTCTGACCATCATCGTCGCCCGCGGCGGCCTCGTCCTCGCCAATCAAGACGCGCTCGGTCGGCTGCTCGGCTTCTTCGGCGGCAGCGGAAAGCTTGCGCTCGGCTTCAGCTGCAGGAGCCTTCACCTTATTGAAGAGCTTCTGCACAGCACCGGCGGCAGAGTCGGTCACGCTCGACACAGCATTGCTGGCCTCGGCCATGCTGCCCGTAACCTCGGAAATGTCGCGAACCACGGCTTCGACCTCTACGAGATTGGAGGTAAGGGCATCAACTGCCGTCTTGCTCGACTTAAGCAGCGGCTCCATCTGGGCAAGCGCCGGCGTAAGCTCATCGACAGCGCCATCGAGCTTCGCCACAACAGGCTGAGCCTCGGCGATGGTGTTGTTGAGGTCGTTCACGGTCTTATCGAGCGAGTCAACAACATTGCGGGTCTTGCGCAGGGTAAGCGCGAGCTCAGCGATGGCCCACACGCCGGCAACGGCGAGCAGCAGCAGGGCGATTTGAATGGGACTCATACAAGCCTCCCAAAGGAATCGATATACAGACGGTTTCCATGGTACCCCAAAGGGGACCGAACATGCCATGAGCAGCAACGTGGGACAAAATTATCAGCAGCTACTTCGGTGCATTCCCGCTGCGGTCGCGTTCACTTTGCTCTACGCGCCATTCTTCCCAACCGCGGCCGGCAGGCTGCCAGAACGCGCCGCGCTCCAGTCCCTCGGGCAAATAGCGCTGATCGACCCAGCCTTCGGGATAATCATGTGGATACTTATACACACCGTATTCATCGCTGCCCGGGCGATGGCGATCGCGCAGATAACTCGGCACCTCGCGAAGCCCACTAGAATGGATATCGGCCAGCGCCGCATCGATCGAAGCCTCGCACGCGTTGGATTTTGGCGCCAAGCACACATAGAGAGCGGCCTGAGCCAGGTTAATGCGGCACTCGGGATAGCCAATGACCTCGGCAGACTTAAACGCGGCATGTGCCACCAAAAGCGCCTGCGGGTCGGCGTTGCCGACGTCCTCAGAAGCATGAATCATAATGCGACGGGCGATAAACTTAGGATCCTCCCCTGCATCGATCATGCGCGCGAGCCAATAGATCGTGGCATCGGGGTCGCTACCGCGCATGGACTTGATGAACGCACTGATAACGTCGTAGTGCATGTCGCCGTTTTTGTCATACGTAAAGCCGCGACGCGGGTTGGCGATCTTCACGTCATCCACGGTGATGGGATATCGCTCCCCCGCCGCGGGCGCTGGCGTTCCCTCGGTATCGGGACGCGTGACGGCAATCTCGCTCGCAAGCTCGAGCGTCGTGAGCGCCGAGCGCGCATCACCCGCGGCCAGCGTGCAAATGGTCTTAACCGTATCCTCATCGGCCGAGAATTTGCCGTTCAGGCCCTGAGGTGCCTCGAGCGCACGCTCGATAAGCATGGCGATATCCTCGTCCTTTAAATGCTCAAGCTCCACGACGCGACCACGTGAGAGCAGCGCCGAGTTGACCTCGAAGTACGGATTCTCCGTCGTAGCGCCAATCATAATGACGGTACGGTTCTCAACTGCATGCAGCAGGGCATCCTGCTGCGACTTAGAGAAGCGGTGAATCTCATCGATGAATAGAATGGTGCGGCGGTCGTACGTATTCAGGCGCGTCTTGGCCTCATCAATCACACGACGCAGGTCCTTCACGGTACCCGTGACGGCGCTGACCTCGACAAACTCGCTCTTGGTATGGTTGGCGATAATGTGGGCCAGCGTCGTCTTGCCCGTACCGGCAGGCCCGTACAGAATCACGCTCGAAAGCACGTCGTGCTCGATCGCGGCACGCAGCCATGAACCCTTACCGACGGCCTTTTGCTGGCCCACGTACTCGTCGAGCGAATTGGGGCGCATGCGCACCGCAAGCGGCGCATTCTGAAAGGAACGCTCGCGCGTCGAAGCAG
>CATVQO010000041.1 GCA_958346165.1 uncultured Collinsella sp.
ATAAACTGGTCGAGTACTTTGCCGACGCCCCTGCGGGCGTCGGTTTTTCCGACCTAGACCTCAATAACATTCCGCGCCATATCTCGTGCATCATGGACGGCAACGGCCGTTGGGCCACGGCGCGCGGTCTTGCCCGCACCGAGGGTCACAAGGCCGGTATCGTCTCTCTGCGCGAGATTATTACCGCCTGCGTGCGCCTGGGCGTCGACGTGCTTTCGGCCTATGCGTTTTCTACCGAAAACTGGAATCGCCCGCAGCACGAGGTCAACGTTCTCATGCATTTGTTTGCCAAGACGTTTATCGACGAACTGCCGTTGCTGAAGCGCGAAAACGTGCGCGTTGTGTTTTTGGGTGACATTTCTGCGTTGCCCAAGAAGACCCGTGATGTCTTTGAGCGCGGTCTTGCCGAGTGTGCAGACCATACCGGTATGACCCTGGCGCTCGCCGTTAACTATGGTGCCCGTGCCGAGATCACGCGCGCTGCCCGTCAGCTCGCCTTCGATGCGGCCGCCGGTAAGATTGACCCTGCCGCAATTGATGACGATATGGTGGCGTCGCACCTGTACACCGCCGGTCTTCCCGATCCCGAGCTCGTTATTCGTACCTCGGGCGAGCTGCGCCTTTCGAACTATCTGCTGTGGCAGGTCGCTTATGCCGAGTTTTATGTCACCGATACCTATTGGCCCGACTTTGATCGCTGGGGTCTTGTTGAGGCTATCTTGGCTTATCAGGGCCGCGACCGTAGGTTTGGTGGATTGAGTAAGACCGAGGAGGCTTAATCGTGTCTGATCGTCCTAAGGCAACTGCTCCCAAGGCGCCTGCCTCTTCGACACCTGTGCGCAGGGCCGCTGCTTCCAAGGCACCGGCTGCGAAGGGCGGCAGCGGCTCATGGCTGGCTGGTTTTATTACCCGTGCTGCTGCCGGTATCGTCTATGCCGTCGTCTTTATCCTGTGTCTGGTTTTGGGTATCGTGCCTACGGCTATTTTTGTGTCCGTCATGAGCGGCTTGTGCTGCTATGAGTTCTTCCGCATGACGAAACTCGATGGCAAAGTGGCCAACGAGCGCCTGGGTATCGCTGCCGCCGTGCTCTTTCCGCTCTCGGCACTGGGCGACTCGATGCTTTTGAATGCCCTGCTTTTTGCTCTGATGCTTGCGGTGGGCATTTGGTATGTCTGGTCGCCGCGTACCCGCATATCCGATGTAGCCGTGACGCTCATGGGTCCCATCTACACCGGTTTTATGCTGTCGGCCATCGTGTTGCTGCGCGATGCCGTGCCCGGTTTTGCCGGCGCCCTGCTTTCGGTGGGTGTTTGCGCGTCTCTCTGGGTCTCCGATTCGTTCGCCTATATCGTGGGTAGTCGTATCGGCAAGCACAAGATGGTCCCCAAGATTTCTCCCAAAAAGAGCTGGGAAGGCTTTTTCGGCGGCATCTTGGGATCGGTGCTCATCTGGCTCATTTTGTGGGCGACGCATTTCTATAAGCTGAGCTTGCCCTATGCGCTGCTGTGCGGCGTAGTCGTGTCCATCCTGGGCGTTATCGGCGACCTCATCGAGTCGCGCATCAAGCGTGGCGTGGGCGTCAAGGATTCCGGAAACCTTATTCCGGGCCATGGCGGCATGCTCGATCGTAGCGATTCGCTTATCTTTGGCTGCATTACCGCGCAGCTGCTTTTGATGATCGGAGGCGTGCTGTAATGTCATTCCAGACGACGTATGGCTCCGATGGACGCCTTCGTGTTGCCATTCTGGGCTGTACGGGATCTATCGGCACCCAGGCACTCGATGTGTGTCGCCAGCATGCCGATCGACTGCGGGTAACGGCGCTGTCCGTCAATTCCAGCACCTCGGAGCTCGTTGCCGCCGCCCGCGAGTTCTCGGTTCCGGCCGTTGCCGTTGCCGACGCCGCCCACGGTGCGGACGCTGTGCTGCAGGAGCTGCCCGAGGGCACGGAGCTCGGTGTTGGTGCGCAGGCGGTTTGTGAGCTCGCACGTCGCGATGATGTCGACTGTGTGCTTGTTGCCATTGTGGGCGCTGCCGGGCTCGAAGCGAGCCATGCGGCCCTGACCTCGAACAAGCGTCTTGCACTTGCTAACAAGGAGTCCCTCGTTGTCGGTGGCGACCTGCTGATGCCGCTGGCGCAGCCGGGTCAGCTCATTCCGGTCGACTCCGAGCACTCCGCCATCTACCAGTGTTATCTGGGGGAGAATCCGCGCGAGGCCCACTGCATTTGGCTCACCTGCTCGGGTGGTCCGTTCTTTGGCCGTACGCGCGATGAGCTCGATTGCGTGACACGCGCCGATGCGCTGGCACATCCCACGTGGGCCATGGGCGCTAAGATCACGATCGACTCCGCCACCCTCATGAACAAGGGCCTGGAGCGTATCGAGGCGATGCACCTGTTCGGTTGCGACCTTGACTTTATCAACGTGGTCGTGCAGCGCCAGTCAAAGATTCACTCGATGGTCGAGTATGCCGACGGCTCCGTGATGGCACACCTTGGCGCCTCCGATATGCGCATTCCCATCCAGTTTGCCTTCTCGTATCCCGAGCGTTGGGATACGCCGGCGCCTCGTCTCGATTTTCGTGAGCTGGGGCAGCTTACCTTTGATGCCGCCGATATGGACACGTTCCGCTGCCTGGCGCTGGCCGAGCGTGCCGGCAAGACGGGCGGCACCATGCCGTGCGTGCTTAATGCGGCCAATGAGGTCGCGGTCGATGCGTTCTTACACGACGGCTGCAGCTTTACCGATATCGACCGCGTTGTGGAATCCTGCATGGATGCGCATGACGCGCAGGCGGTTACCTCGTTTGAGCAGCTTCGCGACATCGATGCCTGGGCGCGCGAAAAGGCCTCGCTGGTGCTTGCCGCAACCCATTCCTAATCATAAGGATTGCTTTTTCGATTTATGGATACTGTTCTGAGCGTTCTCTCATCGGTCTTTTGGGGCCTGCTGATGCTTTCCGTCCTTGTGTTTTTGCACGAGGGCGGCCACTTTTTGGCGGCGCGTGCCTGCGGCGTCCGCGTGACCGAGTTCTTTTTGGGCCTGCCGTGCCGCTTTGACATCCATTACACGTCGCGTCGCATTGGAACCAAGTTTGGCGTGACCCCGCTGCTGCTGGGCGGCTACGCTGCCATCTGCGGTATGGATCCGACCGACGTCTCGTGTGCCGATCGCGTGCTCGCGGCTATCTATCGTCATGGTCGCGTGACCGTGGCCGACCTTGCCGCCGAGCTCGAGCTATCCGAGGAGGTTGTGCTCGAGGCATGCGCCTTGCTCTTGGGTTGGGGCTCTATCGCGCCTTGGTATGAGGAAGGGGAGAAGCCCTCGCCGAGCTACTATCCCACCAAGTATCAGACGCTGCCGCGAGACGCGGCGGGTTACACCACCTTTGACGGCCGCCGTTTCGATCGCGAACATTCAACTGCCGAGGGCGATGTGTGGGAGCTGCCGTGCGGCGAGGCCGAGTTCCTTGCGCAAGAGCGCTCGCACACCTATCTTGGCCAGGGTTTTCTCAAGCGCGCCTTTATGTTGCTCGCGGGCATTGTCGTCAATATCCTGACGGGCTTTTTGCTGTTGATGAGCATCTACTCTATCGCCGGTGTTTCGGTGCCGGTCGATAGCAATGTGATCGGTCAGGTCGACGAGGGCTCCATTGCTGCCAAGGCGGGCATCGAGGCCGGCGACGCGATTCTTAGTGTCGATGGCATGTCGTGCTCTTCCTGGATGGACGTGTACGATGCGATCGGAGCGGCCGCCGGCAAGGACGATATCGCCATTGAGTATCAGCGCGACGGCAAGAATCTTTCGACCTCGGTCGCGCTCAAGGAGGACGAGCGCCTAGGTGTGTACGCCTCTACGCAGGTGGTCCATTTGGATCCCATCACGTCGGCTCGCCTGTCGTTCTCCTATGTCGTGCAGACAGCGGAGGGCGTGATGCGCCTGCTCCAGCCGCAGCATACGATGGAGATTCTCGATCAGTCTTCTTCGATTGTGGGTATTAGCGTTATGTCCTCACAGGCCGCTGCTGCCGGCCCTGCCACGTTCCTCTCGTTTGCCGCCCTCATTTCGTTCTCGCTTGGCTTTATGAACCTGCTGCCCATCCCACCGCTCGATGGCGGCAAGCTGGTCATCGAGATCATTCAAAAGATTGCGGGCCGCGAGCTTCCGCTCAAGGTCCAGACGATCGTGAGCTATGTGGGCATCGCGCTCTTTGCGCTGCTGTTTATCTACATGCTTCGTTCCGACATCCTTCGATTTATTCTGTAGGGGAGTGTTTGGATTGTCTTTATCCCATCCTTTGCCGCGCGAGCTGACGCGCCCCGTGCATGTGGGCGGCGTGCAGATCGGTGGCGGCGCGCCGGTGGTGGTCCAATCCATGACCTGCACCGATACCGCTGATGCCCAGGCAACGCTTGCGCAAGTGCGCGCGTTGGCGCAAGCCGGTTGCGATATCGTGCGCGTGAGTGTGCCCACCGAGGCCGCGCTTGAGGGTTTTCGCACCATCTGTGCCGAGTCGCCGGTGCCGATCGTTGCCGATATCCACTTTAACCATAAGCTCGCCATTGGCGCCGTTGAGGCGGGTGCCGCCAAGCTCCGCATTAATCCCGGCAACATCGGCGATTGGGCCAAGGTCGATGCAGTGATCGATGCTGCGGGCGCTGCCGGGTGCGCGATCCGTATCGGTGTGAACGCCGGCTCGCTCGAGCAGGATATTGCCGAGCGCGACAATCTTTCGCAGCCCGAAAAGCTCGTGATGTCGAGCGAGCGTTTCGTCAAGCATTTTGAAGACCGCGGCTTTACGAACATCGTGCTTTCGGCTAAGGCCCATAGCGTGCAAACGACGCTTGATACCTATCGAGCCCTGTCGCGTGAGATTCCCCACGTTCCGCTTCACCTGGGCGTAACCGAGGCGGGTACCAAGCTTCAGGGCACCATTAAGAGCTCGGTGGGCCTTGGTATTCTGCTGTCTGAGGGTATCGGTGACACCATGCGCGTCTCGCTCACGGCCGATCCGGTCGAGGAGCCGCCGGTCGCCTGGGGTATCCTGCAGTCGCTGGGCCTGCGCCGCCGTGGTCCCGAGATCGTCTCGTGTCCCACGTGCGCTCGTTGCCAGGTCAACCTCATTCCCATCGCCGAGGAGGTTACCGAGCGACTGAAGAACTATTCCGCGCCGCTTTCCATCGCCGTGATGGGATGTGCCGTTAATGGCCCCGGTGAGGCTTCTGATGCCGACCTGGGCGTTGCTTGCGGACGTGGTCAGGCCCTGCTCTTTTCGCATGGCCAGATCATTGGTAAAGTAGCTGAGGACCAAATTGTCGACGCGCTTATGGCCGAGGTCGACAAGCTTATTGAGGAGAAATAAATGACCCGAGCAATGTATATGTCTAAGCTCTATGCGCCGACGCTCAAAGAGGATCCGGCCGACGCCGAGCTTGCAAGCCATCGTCTACTGCTTCGTGCCGGTATGATCCGCAAGGAGGCCGCCGGCCTGTATTCCTATCTGCCGCTCGCTTGGCGCTCGATTCGTAAGATCGAGAACATCGTGCGCGACGAGATGGACGCCGCCGGCGCCCAGGAGCTCATGATGCCCATTATGGTCGATGCGGAGCTGTGGCGTGAGTCCGGCCGCATCGATGCCTATGGCAAGGAGCTCGTGCGCTTTGACGACCGTCATGGCCGCGAGTTTGTGCTGGGCCCCACGCACGAGGAGACCGTCACGGCCCTGGTGCGCAACGAGCTGCGCTCGTATAAGCAGCTGCCCGTCAACCTGTACCACATTCAGGACAAGTTCCGCGATGAGTTCCGTCCCCGCTTTGGCCTGATGCGCGGCCGCGAGTTCATCATGAAGGACGCCTACAGCTTCTCTGCCACGCAGGAGAGCCTGCAGGAGGAGTACGACAAGATGAAGCAGGCTTACGCCAACATCTGCGAGCGCTGTTACATCAAGGCTCTGCCCGTTGTCGCCGACTCCGGCGAAATCGGCGGCGACACTTCCGTCGAGTACATGGCCCTGGCCGACGCCGGCGAGGCCTCGCTCGTGTACTGCGACGATTGCGGCTTTGCTGCCGATGACGAGGCCGCAAGCACCAAGGTCGTTGTGACCGAGGGTCCCGGCGACGGCACGCTCACCAAGGTCGAGACTCCGGGTATGGGCACCATCGAGGCCGTCGCCAAGTTCTTCGGCTTCCCCGAGAACGGCACGCGCAAGTCGCTGGCGTTGATTGACTCCGAGGGCAAGCCGGTCGTGGCCATTGTTCCGGGCGACCACGAGCTCAACGACTGTAAGGCCGAGCACGTCTTTGGCAAGGGCTATCGCATGATGACCGACGAGGAGCTCCAGACCTACGGGCTGCATAAGGGCTTTATCGGACCGGTTAACCTGCCCGAGGGCATTCGTCTGGTCTGCGACGAGAGTCTGCGCGAGTCCAAACAGTGGGCCTGCGGTGCCAACGAGGTCGACTATCACTTTACCGGCGCCTGCCCCGAGCGCGACTTTACCGTCGACGAGTGGGCCGACCTGGTTACCGTCGTCGCCGGCGATCCCTGCCCGCACTGCGGCAAGCCGCTGTCTGCTGCTCGCGGTATCGAGGTCTCCCAGGTCTTCCAGCTGGGCACCAAGTACTCCAAGGCCATGGGTGCCACCTTTATGGACGAGGACGGCAAGGAGAAGCCGCTTATCATGGGTTGCTATGGCGTTGGCGTGTCTCGCTCGCTCGCTGCCGTCGTGGAGCAGCACAACGACGAGCACGGCATCGTCTGGCCGGTCTCCGTTGCCCCGTACGAGGTTGCTGTGATTCCGCTCGACCCCAAGAAGGAGGAGTGCGCTACCGTCTGCGAGCAGATCGTTGATGGCCTGTGCGCCGAGGGTATCGAGGTCGTCGTCGATGACCGTGACGAGCGTCCCGGCTTTAAGTTTGCCGACAACGACCTTATGGGCTTCCCGTATCAGGTCGTTCTGGGTAAGCGTGGCCTCAAGAACGGCACCGTCGAGCTCAAGGACCGTGCTACGGGTGAGCGCGAGGACGTGGCGATCGACGAGGTCGTCGCCAAGGTCGCCGAGCTTGTGAAGGCGGCACGCCGTTAATCGGCGATTTCGCTTGTAGTTCGATATACGGGACGGCCCCGCATTTCTCCAGATAGGGGAGATGCGGGGCCGTCCTTTTATCTTGTCGGCGTACTCAATCGCTAAAAGGAAACCCCACAGCCCATGCGAGCTGCGGGGTTTCCTTTGTGCCTCCGATGCGAAATAAATCGCTCAGATATTACTGATAATCGACGACGTCGATCCAGTTCTTCAGGAACTCATCGTTCACGTTGCGCTTACGAGCGAGCTCGGAAGCGGCGACGATGCTCGTCCACTGACGCACGACCTGCATGGGCATGTCGGCGCGGTCGCAGTAGAGCTCCAGATAAGCCTCGGCCTGGTCCTTGCTGTTGAGGGCAAAGAGCAGGTAGGTGGTGGCAACGTCGGCAGCAGGGGAGCCCTGGGTGGCGTGTGCCCAGTCGCAGACATAGAGCTGGCCGTCGTCGCCGACGATGACGTTGGAGGGGTTGAAGTCGCCGTGGCAGACCTTAAACTCCTTGGTCATGCCGTCCAGACGCTCCTGAAGGTTGTAGCGCGTGGTGGCATTGAGCTGATCGAGGCTGTCGATCATGCGGGCGAACTTGTCGCGCTGACGGTTGAGCAGCGGGGAGGTGTAGCCGTGGATCTCGATCTGGAGGTCGACGAACATCTCGAGGTACTCACCGAAGCGCTGGGGCTCGGCAGTCATCTTCTCGGCAAGGGTGGTGCCCGGAACCTTCTCGGTCACGAGCGCCCAGCCGTTGGCGTTCTCGAGCTGGGAAACCTCGAGAGCCTTGGGGCTGCGGATGCCGCACTCATTGATGCGGGCAAGATTCAAAGCCTCGTTGAACACGTCGGAGACAGGCTTGGTCTCGTTAAAGACCTTGACGATCTTGTCGCCCAGGTCGTAAACGACCTTGTTGCCACGGCGGACGAGCTCGGTCTTGGAATCGGGTAGCAGCATGGTTGCATCCTTTCAACGATGCGATAGAAGCGACGGCGGGGGTGTGTGAAACACCCGTGCACCCCCGCCGCAAAAAACCGTGCTAAAAACTAGCAGACGGCGTAGTCCTGGGGCTCGCGGCCGTAGTAGGCGTCCAGGTAGAGCTCCTTGATCTCGCTCATGAGCGGGTAGCGCGGGTTGGCGCCGGTGCACTGGTCGTTGAATGCCTGCTCGGTCATCTCGTCGAGGGTGTCGAGGAAGTACTGCTCGTCAACACCGTAGTCGGCGATGGTCTTCTTGACACCGATGAAGTCCTTGAGCTCCTCGAGCTTCGTGATGAAGTTCTCGAAGACCTCCTTGTCGTCCTTGCCCTCGATGCCGCAGTACTTGGCCATCTCGGCGTAGTTGTGCAGCGCGTTGGGGTAAGGATACTGGGAGAAGGTACCCATCTTGACGGGAGCCTCGGCGGCGTTGTAGCGCATGACGCGGGTCAGGATGACGGCGTTAGCGATGCCGTGGGGCAGGTGATGGAAAGCGCCGAGCTTGTGAGCCATGGAGTGGTTGAGGCCCAGGAAGGCGTTGGCGAAGGCCATACCGGCCATGCAGGAGGCGTTGTGCATCTCCTCGCGGGCGTGCGGGTCCTTGGCGCCGTTCGTGAAGCTGGAGGGCAGGTTCTCAAAGACGAGCTTGGCAGCGCGCTCGGAGAGGCCCCTGGTGTAGTCGGAAGCCATGATGGAGACGTAGGACTCGATGGCGTGGGTCATGACGTCGATGCCGGAGGCAGCGGTCAGGCCGCGCGGGGCGGTCATGCAGTTGTCGGCGTCGACGATAGCCATGTTGGGGAGCAGCGCGTAGTCGGCGAGCGGCCACTTGATGCCGGTCTCCTTGTCGGTGATGATGGCGAACGGCGTGCACTCGGAGCCGGTACCCGAGGAGGTCGGGACGGCGACGAAGTAGGCCTTCTTGCCCATCTCGGGGAAGGTGAAGATACGCTTGCGGATGTCCATGAAGTCCATGGCCATGTCCTCAAACTTGCACTCGGGGTGCTCGTACATCATCCACATGATCTTGCCGGCGTCCATAGCTGAGCCACCGCCGACGGCGATGATGACGTCCGGCTCAAAGAGAGCCATCTGCTTGGCGCCGCGACGTGCGCACTGCAGCGACGGATCGGGCTCGACGTCGTAGAAGCAGTCGTGGGCGATGCCCATCTCGTCGAGCTTGGCCTCGATGGCGCGGGTGTTGCCATTCTTGAAGAGGAACTGGTCGGTAACGATGAAGGCGCGCTTCTTGCCCATGACGTTGCCCAGCTCGTCGAGGGCGACGGGCGTGGAACCCTTCTTGAAGTAGACCTTCTCGGGAGCGCGGAACCACAGCATGTTCTCACGGCGCTCGGCCACAGTCTTAACGTTGATCAAGTGCTTCACCCCAACGTTCTCGGAGACGGAGTTGCCGCCCCAGGAGCCGCAGCCCAGGGTCAGAGACGGCTTCATGCCAAAGTTGTACAGGTCACCGATGCCACCGTGCGAGGACGGGGTGTTGATGACGATGCGGC
This sequence comes from uncultured Collinsella sp., assembly GCA_958346165.1. Next base: position 9,565 of record CATVQO010000041.1, read on the forward strand.
AGGCCTTCATGACGTGCTCGAACAGGCTGATCTTCTCGGCCTGGGCGGGGTGCACGTACAGAGAGGCGGTGTGGCCCGGGCCACCGGCGAGCACCAGGTGCTCGGCCTTGTCGACGGCCTCCTGGAAGTCCTTGGCGTGGTACATGGCCAGGACCGGGGAGAGCTTCTCGTGGGAGAACTCCTCCTTGGCGGGGTCGGTGGAGGTGACCTCGGCGATCAGGATCTTAGTCTTGGCGGGAACCTCGATGCCGGCGAGCTCGGCGATCTTGGCGGCAGCCATGCCGGGGATGCGGTGATCGAGGGCGCCGTTCTTGAACATGGCGGCACGCAGGGCCTCCATCTCGGCACCCTGCTTGACGAAGTAGCAGCCGCGCTTCTGGAACTCGGCCTTGACCTGGTCGTAGATGGTGTCGATGACGGTCACGGACTGCTCGGAAGCGCAGATCATGCCGTTGTCGAAGGTCTTGGAGTGGATGATGGAGTTGACTGCGAGCAGAACGTCGGCGGTGTCGTCGATGACGACCGGGGTGTTACCGGCGCCAACGCCCAGGGCGGGCTTGCCCGAGGAGTAGGCGGCCTTGACCATGCCCGGGCCACCGGTGGCGAGGATGATGTCGACGTCGCGCATGACCATGTTGGTCAGCTCGATGGAGGGGACATCGACCCAGCCGATGATGCCCTCGGGGGCACCAGCCTTGACGGCGGCGTCAAGCACGAGCTTGGCGGCGGCGATGGTGCACTTGGCGGCAGCCGGGTGCGGGGAGATGATGATGGCGTTGCGGGTCTTCAGGCTGATCAGCGTCTTGAAGATTGCGGTGGAGGTGGGGTTGGTCGTCGGGATGACGGCGCCCACGATGCCGATGGGCTCGGCGATCTTGGTGATGCCGTAAGCCTCGTCGCGCTCCAGGACACCACAGGTCTTGGTGTTCTTGTAAGCGTTGTAGATGTACTCTGCGGCGTAGTGGTTCTTGATGACCTTGTCCTCAAGAACGCCGCGGCCGGTCTCCTCGATGGCCATTTTCGCCAACGGGATACGAGCCTTGTTGGCGGCCATGGCGGCCTCATAGAAGATCTTGTCGACCTGCTCCTGCGTGTACGTAGCAAAAAGCGCCTGGGCCTCTCGCATCTGAGCGAGCTTAGCCTCAAGCGCCTCTACGTTGTCCACAATTGCGGGAGTAGTGTTTTCCGGTGACTTTTTCACCATTTGTGTCTCCTTGCGATCGGAGATTTACCCTACGACTTGCATGATAGCAAGAAATTATTCGGCGAACGGTCAGATTCCTCTAAAAGGCACACTAAAACGCTTCAATAAACTGAAACGTTTTAACTAAACAATCCGCCTGCTGCATCCCCTCGCTTATTGGGCATCGCCCCACTCATTGGGGACGGGCTTACATGAGTGCTTTCACTCATTTGGGACAGACATCGATTTGTCATTTTGCCGTTCTGGGCCTGTTGTTGCCACTCATTGGATATAAATAGGTTACAGGCTCAGCATTTTGCGTTTCTTCTCTCCTTTTAGGTGTTGCCTGTACAGCTTTGAAAGGAGAGATTATGCCCCGATGCGCCCGCCCCGTTTCGATCACCGGCTATTACCACGTCTTTGACCGCGGCAA
>CATVQO010000042.1 GCA_958346165.1 uncultured Collinsella sp.
TTGCAGCAGTAATGACTGTCACAAAGTGGAGTGTTCCATTCACGTTATGGGTTTGTTTCAATCAGTTTTCTAATTGCAGTTTCGCATTTACGGGTGCATAATATCCAACAGTTTTTGCAGACCTCTGAATCAAACGGGGTCACCGGAAGGAGACTGATTATGAAGCTGAAGAAGCTTGGCGCATTTGCCGCCACGGGCGCCATGGCGATCGCCCTTGCACTGACGGGCTGCGGCTCGTCCAACGCCACCTCTGGTTCTGATGCCGGTTCCAGCAGCTCTGACGACGCTAAGGTCGAGAAGGTCGACGGCTCCAAGGAGTACGCGCTCGTCAAGGACGGTACGCTGACCGTCGGCACCTCTGCCGAGTACGCTCCGTTTGAGTACAAGGATGACAACGGCGATTATCAGGGCTTTGACCTTGAGCTCATCAAGGCTATCGGCGACAAGCTGGGCCTGGATGTCGAGTACGTCAACAATGACTTCGACACACTCGTACCCGGTGTCGCTTCGGGCGCTAAGTACGACGTCTCCATCGCGGCTATCACCGACACGCCCGAGCGTGAGAAGGAAGTCACTTTCTCCGATTCCTACTACATGGACGATCAGGCTATCGTGACCAAGGTCGATAACACCGACATCACGGCCGACAACTACAGCGAGAAGCTCAACAACGCCGACGCTACCATCATCGTTCAGTCTGGCTCGACCGCCGAGTCCTTTGCCCAGGAGAACTTCCCCAAGGCCAAGATCGTCCCCTACAAGGACGCTACCGAGTGCTTCAGCGCCCTGCAGTCCGATAAGGGCGACGCCGTAGTCACCAACCGCTCCGTTGCCAGCCAGCTGACCGCCGAGCAGTTCAACACCTGCCAGACCATCAAGCAGATCAGCACCGGCGAGGAGTACGCCATCGCCATCAACCAGGGCAACACCAAGCTCAAGGACGACATCAACCAGGCCATCAAGGACCTGACCGACGACGGTACCGTCGACGCCCTCATGGCTAAGTACAACATCAAGTAAAATAGCTACTTGATTGCGTGTAGGCCCTTTCCGTTTTGCGGAGAGGGCCTTTGCGCTTCTCTTGACGGAGAGTGCTTCCGTCTCGTTTTGCCGGCAACTTCTACGATAGGAGCCACCTTGTCTCGATTGAACGAAGGGGCTGCGGAGCAGCGTTTTCCACTGCCCGCCTTGCTCCAAAAGCTAGCCTGCGCCATGGCCGTGGCGCTCGCGCTGGCGTGCGTGGGGGCATATGCGCCCACGACCGCCCAGGCGCTTGAGACCGCAAAGATTACCGCCCGACCCAACACCGGTTCGGGCAGCGCTGTGGTCGGCGGCACCGAGACGCGCATTACCTGGGAGGTCCAGGCCGATGCCGACGAGGAACTGAGTGGTCTTTCGCTGACGTTTGCCGATGGCACGACCTTTGGTGCGGACGACACACGTCTGACGATGCTCTCGGGCGATGACCTTATGGACCGTACGCCCATGAAGCCTACGTGCAAGGTCGACGGCCAGACGCTCAAGATCGATTTTGGCGAGACGGCGCCCGCTGGCGGCTATTTCCGTGTCGAGGTCTACGGCGTGACCTTCCCCGTCGAGGGCGGCGACGAGGCCTTTAGCGGTACCTATACGCTCGCCGATGGTTCGACCAAGAAGATCTCCAAGATTCCATCGGTGGAGATCAAGGGCGTGACGGCATTCGATAACTTCCTGGCCGACCTTAAGGAGCAGCCGTGGGTCGAGGCATGGAATTCCAACATGTTCCTTCGCCTGTTCCTGAACCCGGTCATTTTGGTCCAGAGCCTGCCGATCGTCTTTAAGGGCTTCCTTATGTCGCTCTCGATCGTGCTCGTGGCGTTTCCGCTGGCCATTCCCTTTGGCTTTGCGCTGTCGCTCATGCGCATCTCCAAGTCGCGCATCCTGCGTTGCCTTGCCGGCATCTATGTGAATATCATCCGCGGTACGCCGGCGTTCCTGCAGATCTACATCGCGTTCTTTGGCCTGCCGCTGGCCGGCGTCAAGGTTGACGACTATGTGCTGGGCGTTATCGTCATGGCCATGAACTCGTCCGCCTACCTGTGCGAGATCTTCCGCGCCGGTATTCAGTCAATCCCCAAGGGCCAGAACGAGGCCGCGCGCTCGCTAGGCATGAACGCCTTCCAGACGCTGCTCTACGTCATGATTCCGCAGACGTTCCGCAATGTCCTGCCCACGCTGACCAGCGAGTTCATCCTGCTCTACAAGGATACGTCGCTGCTCGCGGCCGTGGGCGTGGTTGAGATCGTCATGAACGCTCGCACCATCGTGGCCACGACGGGCTCCATCACGCCGTATGTGGTTGCCGCCCTGTTCTATCTGGTCATTACCCTGCCGCTTGCGCGCTTGGTGAGCGGTCTTGAGGCGAGGCTTCTGGGGACGGCCGAAACTAAGAAGAAGCGTCCCACCAAGAGCGCCGGACAGGTTGTCGCGACGCCCGCCGATCATATCGCCGGTCTGTAAGGAGGTCCTATCATGAGCGAAACCAATAACTCGAACGAGGTCGTCGTCAGCATCAAGAATCTCCAGAAGGCCTTTGGCGATAACGTGGTCCTGCGCGATATCGATCTGGATGTGCACAAGGGCGAGGTCGTCGTAGTTCTGGGTCCTTCTGGCTCGGGCAAGTCGACGATGCTTCGCTGCATCAATCGTCTGGAGCATCCCACGAGCGGCTCGATTGTCGTTGAGGGCGTGGACGTGTGCGCCAAGGGCGTCGACCTCAACAAGGTACGTACGCATCTGGGCATGGTGTTCCAACAGTTCAATTTGTTCCCGCACCTGTCAGTCAAAAAGAACGTCATGCTTGCGCAGCAAAAGGTACTCAAGCGCAGCAAAGAAGAGGCCGAGAAGATCGCCATCGAGGAGCTGACCAAGGTCGGCCTTGCCGAGCGTATCGACTTTATGCCGAGCCAGCTGTCGGGCGGTCAGCAGCAGCGCGTGGCGATCGCCCGCGCCCTGTCGATGAACCCTCACGTCATGCTCTTTGACGAGGCCACGTCAGCGCTTGACCCCGAGCTCGTCCGCGACGTTCTGGGTGTCATGCGCGACCTGGCACGCGACGGCATGACCATGATCGTCGTGACGCACGAGATGGGCTTTGCCCGCGACGTCGCCGACCGCGTCGTCTTTATGGACGGCGGCGTTATCGTGGAAGAGGGCACGCCGAGCGAGGTCTTCGACCATCCCAAGAGCGAACGCACCAAGGCGTTTTTGGGCAATATCTCGTAGCAACGCGTCGAGGTTGTCGATATAACAAACGGGGACCGGATGTGAATATCCGGTCCCCGTTTTTGTTTGGGCATGAGCGACTGTTGTTGTGCGGTACTCGGCTGTCAGTTGCCTTGCGACTTTCTGACGGCTTCGTTAGGCCAGCTCCGCTCCCAGGGCCTTGCAGGCCGCTTCACCCTCATCATCGGGGGCGTCGTAGCAGATGACGGAATCGACGACGTTGACGCCCGCCTCGTCGGCGTCGGCCTTCCAGTTGTCCATCCATTCGCCCTCGGCCCACGAATAGGAGCCAAAGAGGACGACCTTCTTGTCGCCGAGAGTCTCCTTGACCTCGTCCCACATCGGCTGGAACTCATCGTACTCGAGTTCCTCGGAGCCCATGGCGGGGCAGCCGAAGGCGAAGGCGTCGTAGTCGGCGGTTTTGTCTGCGGAGAAGTCGGCGCAGGAGATGACCTCTGCCTCGGCGCCGGCACCGCTTGCGCCTTCGGCGACAAAGTTTGCCATGGCCTCGGTGTTGCCCGTGCCGCTCCAATAGACGACGGCGATTTTGCTCATGTTGAGTCCTTTCGGTTGTGCGGCGTGCGGCCGCGTTTTGTATGCTCTATCGGGTTGCCTGGGCAAGTTGCGCCAGGCTGCAGCCCTGTTGATAGATGTAGGTAAGGTATTGCGTGCATGCGCGATAGGAATCGAAGGTCGTGAGCGCCTGCTCAACGTTTGTGTATACCTTCCATGCGCCAAAGACCTTATAGTTTTCGCCGTGCTGGACGATAAACTGATGGACATCTTCGTAGGGATAGCCCAAAAAATAGCCAATTTCGTGGGGGAACTCGCACATGCACCCCGTATCGCAGTGCCTATTTCGCGCGAGTGCGCAGACGCTGCCGTCATAGGCGCTTTCTGCGGCATTGCTGCTTGCCAGTGTGATGCGCGCGGCGAGATGCACCAGCGATGCGGGCAGGTTGTGGACATCGTAACCTTCGGCGGCAAGCGCCGTCGTGGCGCGGGGGTCGGAGAGGTATCGCATGAGGTCCGCAGGGCGGTACACATAGATGAGCGCTCCGCAGGGGCGCCAGACCAAAACGCTCATATGGATCCCGAGTGGCTGGAGCTCGCGGTTGCATTGGGCTATGACGGCGAGCAGGCGAGAGCGTCGCCCTTCGATATGGGCGGCGCCGGGTTTTCCGTTTTGGTTGGCGTAAACGCCGGGATAGGTAAAGAGCGATGCCGGCTTGATGCTCGCGAGCGTGGGGGAGCAGTTGCGCACGACCGCTGCCTGAAACGTTGGAATGTCTATGGTTCGAGTCACGGCGCTCCTTCTGGTCCTCACTGTTAGCCTAGGAAAACTTATACACGAAAGTAAGCCCTGGTCAACTAAAAAGTTTGAACAGGGAAACTAATTGACCGAACGGACATGTTTTTGGGTTAAGATGGGGACACCCCATGGGGGTATCTAGATAGGGCTACTTGAAAGGGGAACGCATGAGTGACTTGCTCAACCCTGCGAATCTCATTGTGCTTGCCGTGATTGTCGTTGGCATGTTCTTTGGCCTGCGGCGCATTGTCGCTTCGACACACGGGAAGAGTTGTTGCAGCGATGGCGCGAGCGGCAAGAAGGCCAAGAAGGTAGTGGTTGCGGATACTGATCCGTCCCACTACCCCTATAGCGATGAGCTGCTTATCGGCGGCATGAGTTGCGACGGCTGCGCTCAGAACGTGGCCAATGCCCTGAATGCGCTGGATGACGTGTGGGCAACGGTGACGTATACGGACCACACGGCACGCGTACGCTCGAAGCGCCCGGTTGATCGCGACACACTCGAGACGGCGGTGAGGGGTGCGGGCTATTACGTTATGAAAATGTAGGCGTTGCCCTCTCCGGTGGGTACCAGCCTCCTGCCCATTGTGACTATCGGCATCCAAAAATTTGCGCAAAAATAACCTTTAGATGCGGCAAAAGTGGAGTTTGGTGACGGTTCGCGCGGAATTCGCTACCAATCGAGCATCTATGAACCCGTCCAAAAAATTACAGGTGTATATTTATACACTGATTATTGCTGTGCTCAGATTGCAATTAACCGTGGACAGAAATGAAGAATGCTAAAACTGGGCTTTAGGACAGGGGAGGCTATAACCTTATGAGACGAGTGGGAACACTTGGCTTGGTGGCAGCGCTTGCCGCTATCTTGGTATCGCCGCTGCCGGCGCACGCCGAAGACGCATCGGGTGCCGTTACCTACAATGCGGGAAATGGGTATTCCTTTGAGAAGCTCTCGCATCCTACGGTAGGAACGTCGCAGCCGGATGGCATCGTCGACTACCAGGGTAACGGTGCCGTTGCCGTTCCGGGCGCCGATGGTAATACGGCCAACAACGAAGGCGATCGCGGCCAGAGCTACACTTGGGCGGCTGCGAGCTATGGTGACTGGCTTTATGTGGGCACCTGCTATGCGGCGATGGGCAACACGCTGACGCTCATGAACAGCACGCTGGGCGATTCCTTTGATGTCGAAACCATGCGCCTGACGCTGGAGGCCATGTTTAACGGTACCTTCTTCTATGGACAGCAGAAGGAGGACGGCACGGCCGACAAGGACAGCGGCGGCATCTTGGTCAAGATCAATACCAAGACCGGTGAGACCAAGCTGCTACTCTCTGAATCGCTCAACGGCGTCGCTCCTTTGTTCCGCAATGCCGTGAGCTATAAGGGTAAGCTCTATTTCTGCGGCAGCGTCAGGACCAATGGCGGCAAAGGCGGCCTGCCTGCTGTATATGAGATTGATCCTAAGACGGATGAGTACAAAGTTGTCTATCAGGGCCTTTCGAGCATGCAGGATTACGGTGCTGCCTACAAACAGGGCATTTCTACCGGTATCCGCGGCATGTGCGTCCATGATGGCCAGCTCGTCATCAGTAATGTGGGTAAAGACGCGGCCGGTAAGTTTGTGTCGACAATCCTGACGTCGCCTGACCCGTCGAAGGGCCAGGACAGCTTCATCGAGATTGCTAACTCGGACACGTTGTTTAACTATCCGGCGATTCGCTATCAGGACAGCATCTACGGCGGCGCCATTTGGGATATGGTCTCGTACAATGGCCATCTCTATGCGACCATTTGCACCGGTACACCCGAGAACGCTCCCGATGATAACTCCATGCAGTCGTTTGCCATGGTTCGTGGCGACAAGAATGTCGACGGCAGCTATTCGTGGACTCCCATTGTTGGCGATCAGAAGACGGACGGTGCAAAGTACTGCTTTGGCATTGATCCTGCCCGCACCCGTTCTGGTGCTGCCAACCTCATCGTCTACAACGACTACCTCTATATCGGTGAATACAACGACGAGGAGATTGCTCTCGAGCGCATCCTGTTCAACAAGTCCAGCACCGAAGAGGGCGGCAAGAGCAGCATGGGCGGCGTTGACTGCTCGTTTGTGAATGCCAATCTTGAGCAGTCGGTCAACATCTATCGCATGGACAAGGACGAGCACATGGAGCTCGTCGTTGGCGATCGCACCGACATGTTCCCCGAGGGCGGTATTTCCGGCCTGACTTCGGGCTTTGGCCGAAACGAGAACCAGTACATTTGGCGCATGCAGAAGTTCGACGGCAAACTGTATATCGGTACCTTTGATACCGCGAGCCTGCTTGAGCCGATCGGCCAGTTCTCTAATGGCGACATTATCGATATGACGCCCGAGGAGTGGGCCTCTCAGGTTCAGCGCCTTAGGGACCTGCTCAATCACCTGCTCGACAAGAAATCGCCTGACGACCCCATCGTTCCCGTGAACACGCTTGCGGACGATGATTCAAACGAGGCCGCCGAGGTCGATGACGAGAAGGCTGAGGCCGTCGAGGTCGATGACGAGAAGACCGAGGTTGCTAAGGGCTTTGGCGACCTGAACGATGCGCTAGAGGATGCCACGGGCGATCTTTGCGATCAGACCGCGACGATGTCCGCGGACGTTGAAGACGACGCCGCTTATGTCCAGAAGATCGATAGCGAGATCGCGTACTTCAAGTCCTTTGCCGATCAGTATCAGGACATGCTCGATAGCTATGAGAGCCTGAAGCAGCAGTACGAGGATGCCTATGGCACCGAGCTGCCGAGCGATATTCAGGATGCGCTCGATAAGCTGCTGAGCGAGGAGAACCTCAAGAAGTTGCAGAGTGTGCTTACGTGCATGTGTTACCTTCGCGATGCCGAGCGTGGCTTTGATATGTATGTGACCGAGGACGGCGTGAACTTTACGACGCTGACGACCAATGGCTTTAACGATCCGTATAACCATGGTCTGCGCACCTTTGCGGTGACCAACCAGGGTCTGTGCCTTGGTACCGCCAACCCGTTCTATGGCTGCCAGGTTTGGATCCAGCGCAAGGAGAATTCGGAGAATCCGATTGATCCTGGTACTCCGGATCCGACGGAACCCACCGATCCTTCGCAGCCGGGTGGCGGCGATCAGCCTGGTGGCAGCCAGACGGGCGGCAACGACCAGTCGAGCAGCACCACGACGACAGTTTCGACGACCACCAAGAAGGCTCCGAAGGATGGCTCGCTGCCTCACGCTGGTGACTCGACCCTCACGCTGGTCTTGGGATTGCTGGTTGCAGCTGCCGCAGTGCTTGGCATTGCCCTCGTCTTGCGCAAGCGTTCTCGTCGCTAGGCTCGACCACGCAGCTCGATGCCTTGGATATCGTCGAAGTTGATGGCGATATCCCTGAGTTTGAGCAGCTTGAATGCGGGTAACACTTCGTCGAGAATGCCCGTGCGGCTACGATAGCCGTACGTATCGTAATAGGTGACGCGCACCAGGTCGCCGCGTTTGAGGCCCTCGAGCTTTTTCGAAAGCTCGAGGGCTTTTTCTTCCGTGAGTTCGCATTTGGGCTCAACAGTGATCTCTTGTTTGCGCACGAGCTCGTAGTATCCCGTGAGGGCGGCAAAGGGCATAAACTGCGCGGCACGGCCGGCGCGGACGGCGCCGTTGGCGGTAAGTTTGGGGTCGGCGGAGCGACGTCTTCCCTCAGGGTCCGCTAGACGTTCAAAAGGTGTCGGTGGCCGCATCGGCTGTTGTTGGGACTTAGGCACGATGTCCTCCCACCTGATCGTTGCGTTCGCGTGCGGTGGCGCCAGCGGTAAAGCTTAATCCCTTGACGAGCGCGTTCTTGCCGTACTTGCCTTTCACGGCCAGGACGGCGCGCGCCAGGTCGCGCTCGCGCTCATCGGCCTCGATATCGCTGAATAGATCGATGGTGGCAAATTCCTCGGGCATGAGGTTGCCAAATCCCAGGTTGATGCGCTTGACCGGTCGTTTGGGATCGACAGTCTGCGCCCAGAGCTCATCGAAATAGCCCATGATCTTCTTAAACGAATTGGTACGCTCGGGCAGCTTTCGCGAGGCGTTAGAGTGCGCAAAGAGTGCGGCATAGCCACCGCGCGGTTTGCCGCCATGCTCTCCCACAAAGATGCCATCGATTGCCTGCGCTTCGCGCACCAGGCGACGCCGTTCGTCATCGCGCTGGACGGGCTTGGGCGCACGGGGCGCGAGCTCGGGGCCGGCGGTTGCGGTGGGTTCGATACTCGATGTGCTCGAGCGCAGGTGCCCGCATCCGTCCACATACTGCGCTGTACCGCTGGCGTCGAGGCGGCGTATGTCGGCGCGTTCGCTCGCGTAGCCCACAAAGAGCGAGATGCTGTCGCAGACCACGTGCTTATCGACCAAGTCTAAAACGGCGTTGTCGACCATCTCGCGCAAGACGGTATAGGCCTGTTCGTAGGCATAACCCTTCGAGAGCACCTGTCCTGTGGTGGTCGAAGTTGCTTGCGGGCGATAGGCTTGGATATCGGCGATGGTTGTCGGCTCGCGCCCGAAGGCATGGTCGATGAGATATTCGGCATTGACGCCGAGCTCGTCGTAAAGCAGGTTTTCGTCGAGCGCCGCGACGCCCATCAGATCGTAGACGCCGTATTTCTCGAGGCGGGCTGCCACGCCGGGACCGATGCCCCAGATATCGGTGATGGGACGATGGGGCCAGATCTCCTTGCGAAAGGTCTCGTCGTCGAGTATGCCGATGCGGCTGGGTACGTGCTTGGCGGTAATGTCGAGCGCTACCTTGGCCTGGAATAGGTTGGGGCCGATGCCGACCGTCGCCGTGATGCCGGTGCGCGCGAGGACCTCGTCGCGCAGCGTGCAGGCGAACCCTTCCGCATCTGTGTGATAGAGGTCCAGATAGGGCGTCACGTCGATAAAGCACTCATCGATGGAGTAGACGTGCACGTCCTGGGGGCTGACGTATTCCAGATAGATACCGTAGATTTTCGCCGACACCTCCATGTAATGCTGCATGCGTGGTACGGCCGTGATGTAGTCGATGCCATCGGGAATTTCGAACAGACGGCAGCGATTGTGTATCCCGAGGTCCTTCATGGCCTGCGTGATGGCAAGGCAGATGGTCGTGCGTCCGCGCGATTCGTCGGCAACGACCAGGTTGGTGGTGAGCGGATCGAGCCCACGGTCGACGCACTCGACGCTGGCATAAAACGTCTTGAGGTCGATGCAGATATAGGTGTGCTGCTCGTGCGCCATCCGAGCCTCCCATCAAACACATGTTCTTATCGAATACCTGTTCGATAATACCCGCTCATCCGGACATCGTCAAAACCTGTCAAAAAGGGACTGGTTTGTTTTGGTAGGTATGGTCGTGCGGTTGGATCGGGTTTTAACGCAGCTCTAAAGAGCGCGAAACAGCTCGGAAAAGCTCGCTTCGTAGCATGAGCCTAACGATCGATACCGCCTATACGCACGGAAGGGTTGTGGGAAAGATGGTCAATTACGGGTTTGGTATGCCGACGCGCCTTGTTGTGGATGGAGACGTGGCTCGCTGGTGCGGACGATTGGTCGCTCACTACGGTGGCACCAAGGCGCTGGTCGTGTTGGGCGGTGACAAGCATACGCGCGATGAGCTTGTCTCGGCGGCACTTGGCTCGCTTGATCGAGCCCTACTCGAGCGTGTGCTTTTCCGCTGCGGCTCGGTTGGGGGCGACGGGGGAGACGAACTGATCGACGAAGCCGTGGCCCTGGCGACCGACGAAGGCGTGGACTTTGTCCTGGCGATCGGCGATGCCGATACTGCTGGCTTTGCACGCGAACTCGCCCGTCGCATGGCGGCGCTCGATGCCGGCGAAGACGGTTTTGTCCCTTATGGATGCATTCTCTCGGAGGGCAAGGCGCCTGCTGTCGTGGGCACCGGTGAGGTTCCCGTTTTTGCCATTATCGCGCCCGAACTGCTGGAGGGCATCGGGTCTCCTCTGCGTGAGTTGCTCGGTAGCATCTGCGCCGCGGCCTAATATTTGCCATAAAAGGACGGGTTATTTTTGGTTGGTAAAGCGTTTGACCTGCCAAAATAAGCCTGTCCCTTTTTAATCGGTTACCGTTTGGGGGCCGATTGGCAACGCTCGCTGATTGTAGTCTTGACCTGCGCTAGAATAGTGGCATCTGAATGTCCGGGCGCATGGAGGCGTGCGCCCGTATGCTGAGGAGGACTCTATGGCAACTGTTGCCGCACCTATCGATGCTACGTCGACTGCCGCTTGGAAGGCACTCGAGGCTCATCAGGAGAAGCTTGAGGCCGATGGTATCGACCTCAAGGCCTGGTTCGCTGCTGACGCCGACCGCGTGAACAAGCTGAGCTTTGATGCCGGTGACCTGCACTTCGACCTGTCCAAGAACCTGGTGACCGATGAGACCGTCAAGCTGC
>CATVQO010000043.1 GCA_958346165.1 uncultured Collinsella sp.
CGTAGGAGCAGATGGTCACGAGGTCTTGCATACCGGTGGAAACAATAGGTGCATCCACGCCCGGGGTCAAGCCCTGCAACAAAACATCAGCAGCAGAAAGCAAAATTTCCGGACGCATGGAGCCCTCGTTGTCGGCATGGGTGTCGAGCATGAGCACCAAATGGTCCGGGCGCTCCCCCGCCGTGAGCTCATAGCCCACGAGCGTGTGATCCAAATCCAAGCGCTTGCTCTTTTTGCCGCGCGCGTAGTCGATGCCGTGGCCCGCGCGCAGCGTGTCGATCGCACGACGCACCTCGTCGGCGCTTACGGGCGCCTCGGGATCCAAGTGCAGGTCGATGCGATACGACAGGCGCGTGAGCTGCGCCGTCAACGCCGGCGTGCGCACGTCGATGTACGCCGCCTCGATGGGCGCCAGATCGGCCGGAGACGCCGCAGCCAGGCGCCCAAACGCCTCGTCGAGCGCCACGAACTCGGTCATAAACAGGTCATACCACTCGCAGGTCGACGACGTACCCACCGGCAGCGCCGAAGAGAAGCCCACGCGCATGTGCGGAGAGAAGCCCTGCGTGACGGCATAGGGAAGTCCCGCACGGCGCACGATGCGCTCAATGGTATGGATTACTTCGAGATGGCCCAGGTACTTAAGGCGATCGCGCTTGCCATAGCGAACACGAAGTCTAAAGAGCGAGGGGTTGTCGGTCAGGCGCTCACTCATGCGCGATCACCCATCAATACATTCTTGGCGTGGAGCGTGGGGCAGATCCCGCAGCCGGTGCACGACGTGCGGGTACAGTCGGGAGTCGTGACGCCCTCGAGCGAGCGACGGTACTCGCGCTCGAGGAAGCCGCGCGTGCAGCCGGGGCTCACGTGCTCCCACGGCAGGCGCCAGTCCAACTCGTAGGGCAGGTGCACGAGCTCATTGAGGTCGATGCCGTTTTTGGCAGCAGCTTCCTTCCAGTTATCGAGCGAGAAATGCTCTACCCAGGCGTCAAAGCGAGAGCCCGAGCGCCAAGCATCGATGATGACGGGCGTCATGTCACGACCGGCGCGGGAAAGCGCGGCCTCGATGAGCGAGGTCTCGGCATCGTGGTAATGCACGCGGACGGCACGGTTGCGAACGCTCGTGATAAGCAGCTTCTGGCGACGCTTGACGTCGTCGTAGTCGAGCTGCGGGCACCACTGGAACGGCGTGGCAGCCTTGGGGATAAAGACCGAAACCGAGATCGACACCGAAATCGAGCCGCGACGAGCCTTGGGCACCACGGAACGACCGAGCTCCAGCACGTGATCGGCCAGATTGGCGATGGCCACGATGTCCTCATCGCGCTCGCCGGGAAGGCCCATCATAAAGTAGAGCTTCATGCGGTTCCAACCGGCCTCGAAGGCCGCCTTGGCCGCACGGTCCAGGTCCTCCTCGGTCACGTTCTTGTTAATGATGTCGCGCATGCGCTGGCTGCCGGCCTCGGGCGCGAACGTTAGTCCGCCCTTCTTTTCGCCGGCGACCGACTCGGCCATATCCACGCCAAACGAATCCAGGCGCTGCGACGGAATAGACACGCGAATACCCGTATCCTCCAGGCGACGGTTGAGCCTGCCGAGCACGTCGCGAATGCAGGAGTGGTCGGTCGTGGAGAGCGAGGTCAGCGACACCTCGTCATAGCCAGTCTTTTCCAGGCCCTGAATCACCGACGAGACGATCTGGTCGGCCGAGCGCTCGCGCACCGGGCGATACGTCATGCCGGCCTGGCAAAAACGACAGCCGCGGGCGCAGCCGCGCAGGATCTCGATAGACAGGCGGTCGTGAACCAGCTGCGCATAGGGCACGCACGACTGCGACAGCGGATTCGTGGCGCCGAAATCCTCGACGACGCGCTTGTAGACCACGGTCGGCGCATCCTTGCCCTCACGTGGCACGGTGTAGCCATGCGGCGAGCAGGGCTCGTCATGACGAACCTCATAGAGCGACGGCACGTAGTTGCCGGCAATGGATGCAAGCTGCTCGACAATCTGCGCGCGCGGGACCCCTTCGTCACGCAGGCGGCGATGCAGCTGGCAGGTCTCGAGCAGCGATTCCTCGCCCTCACCGATGAGGATGGCATCGAAGAAGGCCGCGTACGGCTCGGGGTTGTACACCGAGGGACCGCCGGCGATGATGATTGGGTCGTCTTCACCTCGGTCGGCCGCTAACAGCGGAATGCCAGCGAGGTCCAAAGCCTCGAGGAAGTTCGTCACCGCCATCTCGTGCGGCACATGCAGACCGACGATATCAAACGAAGCGACCGGCGCTGCACCCTCGAGCGATAGCAGCGGAATACCCGCCTCGCGCATGGCGTCGCCCATATCGGGCCACGGCACATAGCCGCGCTCGCAGGAGATGCCCTCGGCCTGGTTAAGGATGTTGTAGAGGATGGCGATGCCCTGGTTGGGCAGACCAACCTCGTACACATCCGGGTAGATCAGGCAGCAACGGTAGTCGGCATCGGCCTTGGAAAGCGTGCCCCACTCGTGATCGATATAGCGGCTCGGCTTCTCGACCTTGGCGAGCAACGGCTCAATTAAATGAAAACAATCTTGGTACGGAACGCGCAACGGAAAACCCCTAAGCAGCGAGATCTGATGCGTCCTGGTAGGACGCCATAGGACGGGTAGCGCCCGCGACCGTGGTCACAAGATCGCGAACGCGGGAAAACGTGGCAGTGACCACCTCATTGGCACGGCTGTAGTCGACATCGCGCTCGTAGAGCGAAACGAGCGCACGGCCCATGCCATAGGTGCCCGCGGCAGCAGTGAGCGCCTTGACGGCAAACCCAATATGCGGCGTCTGCTTGACGAGCGCGCGGGTGACCGCGCGGATCACAAGACCGCCGGCAAGCACGCCCGCGACCTCGTAGCCACGCTCGGGTTTAATGCCGCGTCCAAAGACGGCAGCGAGCTCAAAGAGCATGCCCACCTGCGCCAGCGCCATAACGGGATAATCGGCGCCCGGCAAAAACACCAGTGCACCGGTCGCCATATTGGTGAGCGCGCACGAGGTGATGATACGGTTGGCCGCCGCGATGCGCATGAAGGCAAAGTTCGCCGCAAAAGCCGTTTCCTTGTCGGTGCGATCGAGAATCCAGCGGGCAAGCGTCTCGAGCAGATACGTCTTATCGATTGCCGCCACCACGCCGAGCATGGGCGTGGACTCCTCGATAAACGGCACCTCCACAGCAGACTCGGCAAGCACGCACACGGGCGCGCCGGCGATCACGAGCTCCTGCACGGCACTCTCCAAGCGGTCGGAACCACACGAGAGCACCAGCACCACATCGGTATCGGTCTTTGGAGCAATTCGCTCCTCCCCCAGACGCTCGACGCGCACAATGCCCGAGGTCGTCTGCGGCACAAAGGCGTCACGCACCGTCTCGGCCAGAAAGCGCGAGGCGGACGAATCCAGATAGACCGAGACGCGCACCGGCGTATCGGAATCCTTCTTAACGGACGCGCCCATCTTAAAAGCGCGGGTCAGCTTATCTACGGGAATTTTCATAGCAAACCCCTCCAGCGGTTACGCGGCGCCCGAACGATGCCGCCATATGGATTGTACGATACCCACCGTCAGCAGCTGAATCATCATCGAAGACGAACCGAAGCTAATAAACGGTAGCGGAATACCGGTAATCGGCATCATGCCGATGCACATGCCGATGTTTTCGAAAGTCTGGAACGCCCACATGCCAACGATGCCCACACACGAAAGACGCAAAAACAGCGACTCGCACTTAAAGGCGACGCGAATCGTCGAAAAGATCAGCAGCACGTAGAGGCACAGGAGCAAAAAGGAACCGCAAAAGCCAAAGGTCTCGGACAGGAAGGCGAAGACGAAGTCGGTGTGGAACTCAGGCAGAAAGCCGCCGGCCGACTGCGTCGCATGCCCCAGGCCCTTACCAAAGAAGCCGCCCGAGCCAACGGCGATAAGCGACTGCTGCAGGTTGTAGGCATCGTCCGAATCGGCATTATCGGGGTCGATAAAGACCGTCAGACGGTTCATCTGATACTGCTTGATGAGCACATCGTGGCCGAGCAACGAATCAAAGACCGAATCAAGCGCCAGGACGAGGGCCACCAGGCCCACGAGCAGGGCCAGGGTCGACAGCACCCATTCGCGGCGTGCACCGCTCATGCAGATGACGATGGCGCCCGAAACCAGCACGACCAGGCCCGAGCCCAGGTCACCCATGGCAACGACGGCCAAAAACGGAATAGACAGCATGCCGCAGAGCTTGACGTAGTCGCGAACGGTATCGATGCGACCGTTATACTGCGAGCCAAGCGTAGCAATAAAGAAGATGGTGATGAGCTTGGCAAGCTCAACCGGCTGGAACGTCAAGCCGATACCGGGAATCTTGATCCAGCCCGTCATGCCCAGACCGCCCGTATAGGACAGACCCGGAATCTTGGGCGAGAAGATCACGATCAGGTCGATGACGAGCAACGCCGTCGAGAAATTGGAAATACCGCGCAGGTCGGTTCGCCAGACGAGCACCGCCAGCACCGCTCCGATGCCAATTCCCAGCAAATGGCGCGAGAACGAAGCATCGGCCTTAAACTGCGAAGCCGACCAGATAATGATGGCACCGTAGGCGACGAGCGCCACAGTAGCCACGAGCACACCGATATGCACCTTTTGGCGAAACGTGCCGCGCGAGGCCGAAAGTTGCTTGTTGACGCGGTCCAGGCTGCTGCGAGAGCCGGTCTTGGTTGAACGGAACAGATCCGCCGGAGAAAAATCCATCGCAACCTCCTATCGAACCGAAGAATCGCCCGAGGCCGAAGAGGTATCGGGCTCGTCATAAATCACGCCGAGCACGTCGCGCACGACATGCATCGCGGTATCTGAGCCACCGCCGCCCTGCTCCAGGACGGTAGCGATGACATACTTGGGATCATCGGCCGGTGCATAGGCGCAGAACCACGCGTATTCGTCCTCGCCACTTTTCTCGCCCGTGCCCGACTTGCCGTATACCTGCGGCGTCAGGGTGCCAAAGTGCGCCGCCAGGGACGTCGATGCCGTGTAAATCACGTCGTGCATGCCGTTGCGAACAAGAGCCAAATCCGAATCGCTGTTGATCTTGGCCTCCAGGCGCTTCTTCTTGCCCTTGCCATTGTACTTATAGGCATCGCCGTCGCCATCGCGCGACACGGCAGACAAAAATACGTGAGGCACGTACTGTTTGCCGCCGTTGGCAAGACCCATATAGGCGCACGCCATCTGCAGGGGCGTCACCAGGATGTCGCCCTGGCCGATAGCAATGTTGGTCATATCGCCGGCATTCCACTTGCGGTCCTCGGCAGAGGCGTCGGTGAAGTATGACTCTTTCCACTCGGCATCGGGAATACGACCCGCGCCCTCACTCGGCAGATCGATACCGCAGGTCTTGCCTAGGCCCCAGCGACGAAAGACCTCCTGCAGGCCCTCGGGATGTTGCTCGTCATAAAAGAACGCCTTACCCATGTCGTAGAAGACGGGGTCGCACGAGTTGGCGATACCCGACTGCAGCGTCATGGTGCCGTGGCCAGACGTCAGCCAGCAGCGCTTGCCCCAAGCCTTGCCCAGACCCGTCCAATAACCCGTGCAGTTGGTTGTCTGCGTTGAAGTGTAGGTTCCAAACTCAAGACCGGCCAGTGCCGAGAGCGGCTTGATGGTCGAGGCCGACATGTACTGTCCGCTAATGGCGCGGTTGAGCAGCGGGTGCGAACCCTTGTCATCATTGAGCTCGGTCCACACGTCATTTGAGACGCCGCCGATAAAGACGGACGGATCGAACTTGGGCTGGCTCGCCATGCCCAGGATCTCGCCATTGTTGGGATCGAGACACACCACAGCGCCGTTGCCGGCATTGCTGTAGCCAGTGGTCTTGGCAAGCTCGATAGCGCTCGCCAGCGCCGTCTCACAGGCCTGTTGGATCTTAAGGTCGAGCGTGAGCTTAATGTCGGAGCCGGCCTTCGCGGGCACGGCGCCGGCCTGACCGGTCACATTGCCCGAGGCATCGACCTTGACGGTCTGCTCGCCACGAATACCCTGCAGCAGGTTTTCGTAGTAGCTCTCAACGCCCGCCTGGCCCACGATATCGCCCGACTGGTACGTAATCTTGCCAGCAGAAGCATCATCATCGCCAGAGGTTTTCTTATTCTGGGCCTCGAGCTGCTCGGAGGTAATGGTGCCGGTATAGCCCAAGATATGGCATGCCGTCTCGCCGTATGGATACTGGCGCTCGGTACGCTCGGCAATCTTGACGCCCGGGAACTCGCCGGCGTGTTCCTTGATATAGGCAACCGTGGAGCGACGGACGTCCGTCGCGATGGTATGCAGGCTCTGAGCGCCCTCTGTATTGTCCTGAATATTGCGAAGGACCGCCACATAAGGCATTCCAAGCACGTTGGCAAGATGGCGAACCAGAACCTCATCCTCGGCAAGGTCGCGGTAGGCCACGACAGCAAGTGAGGGACGGTTCTGGACAAGCGCCACGCCATTGCGGTCGAGGATGCGGCCGCGCACAGCGGGTGTGGTAACGGTGCGAGTCTGATTACTATTGGCCTGCTTCTCGTAATAGTCCGATGAGACCATCTGCATGCCCCACAGCTTGACGGCAAGTGCCGCAAACATCGCGCCCACACCCGTGGTGAGGATGGAAAAGCGGCCCTTAAAGGCGGTCGCCGCGGTATTGCCCTCGCCCTCGGTGGCGCGCGGGGCCGTTCCATGCTGTGTATCGTAGGTAAAACGGGAATCGCCACGACGCATGATGACCAGCGCGACCACGATGGCCACAACCAGCACGATACCGGCGATAATAACCGTCATCTGGGAAGACATCTACGGGCCTCCCCTATTTGAGCTTGCGGGTCTTGGGCTTAAAGCGCATACCCGTCTGGCGTCCGCCACGTGCGGAGAATCCATAGCCGGACTGCGGCACGACGCCGGACATCAAAAACGGAATGGCAACCAGACCCGTCAGGATCGAGGACGGCAGCGCATGGCCGAAGATCGCCACGACAAAGCTCGTCTCCAAACCCATAAACAGCAAGATGATGCTGTAGATCACATTAATGACGAGCGCAAAGGCGCCCACGGTGACGCCGCGCGCACTCGGGGTACCGCCCGTCTGACCGACGGCGCTGTGCACCAGGGCAAAAGAACCCACGGTCAGCAGGAGCGACATAACGCCCACCGGCACGGCAGCGGACAGGTCATAAAACAAGCCGCTGCAAAAACCGCACACGACGGCACGGGTCGGGTCGCCCGAGAACACGCTTAGGCACACCAGGATAATCATGAAGTTGACGCGACCTCCCGCAATGGAGATCTGCGGTGCCAGGCCTGCCTGCAGCAGCACACACACAATGGCGGCGATTACAAACGTGCGGGAGCTCATCCCCTGCTCGTGTAGATCCATGGACATGCCCCCTATTCGCTCGAGCCAGAATCGGTCGTCTCGGACGTGTCGGAACTGTCATCCGAGCTCTCGTCCTTCGTCTTGGTCACAGCATCGCGCGACGTTCCCTGCGGCGTGCTGTTGGCCGTGCTCACGTCCTCATCCGAGGCCGACTGTTCGTCGGTCAGCGAGGTGATGACCAGCACTTCCTCGTTGTTCTCGGCCGTGGTCTGAGCGCGCACCACAATGGTGTAGTACACGTCGTTTGCCGATTTCTCAACCGACGAGACGGTGCCAAGCGGAAGGCCCTTGGGGAACACGCCACCGATGCCAGAGGTCACGATGATATCGCCAACCTTAACATCGGAGTCGACGCTCACGTACTCAAGACGCAGCGTGCCGTCAGCCTGACCCTGCAGCATACCCTGGGCGCGCGTGTCCTGCACCATGGCGGACACGCCCGAGTTCTCGTCGCCAATCAGGCGCACGGTAGAGGTCTTGGCCGATACCTCGATAATCTGGCCGATAACACCGGCAGAACTCGTCACGGGCATGTTGATGGTAAGGCCGTCGGCAGAGCCCTTGTCGATGGTAACGGTCGAGGTCCAGGCATCGCCGGAGGCACCAACGATACGAGCTGCGGTCGATTTGAGATTGTAGGTCGATTGCAGCCCGACCAGGCCCTCCAGGCGCTCGGCAGTCTTTTGAGCCTCAGAAAGCTCGGCGACCTTAGAGGTCAGCTCCTCATTTTGCTTCTTGAGCTCGTCGAGCGTGTCCTGCGACGCCGTTAGGTTAGAGAACACGTTGCCAATCGCATTGAAGGGAGCCGCCACAGCCGAGCCCACAAAGCGCACCGGAGAGGTAATCGTCGTTACGCCCGAACGCACGGCATGAATCGGCCCTGCCTCGCCCTCGCGGATGTAAAACGTGAGCAGCAACACCGAAATCAGGCTGAAAACAATCAACGGGCGCATACCCGTTGATTGTCGCTTGGTATTCAGATTTGTGGAGAAACCCGAAGATCGTGCCAAATGGAATCCACCTTTTGGAAATTAAGCATTGGTCTGGACGAAGCCGCCATCAAACGCATTGGCCTCGAGCACGCGGGCACAGCCGTTAACGACGTTATCGAGCGCCGTGGGGCTGACGTTGACCGAAACACCGGTCTCATCGCGCAGGCGCACGTCGAGACCGCGCAGCAGCGCGCCGCCACCAGTCAGCAAAATGCCGTAGTACATAAGGTCCGAGGCAAGATCGGGCGGCGTGGCATCGAGGGCGTCCTTGACGGCCTTGGCCATCTCGTCGAGCGGCTTGTTGAGCGCGCGACGAATCTCCTCGCTCTCGATGCGCACGGTCTTGGGCAGACCGGTGATCACGTCGCGGCCGTTGACCTCGACGTCGAGCTCGTCCTTGAGCGGCACGGCGGAACCGACCTTGATCTTGATGTCCTCTGCCGTACGCTCGCCGATGGCAAGGTTGTAGGCATCGCGAACGTGCGTGAGGATGGCCTGATCGAACTCGTCGCCGGCAATACGGATGGACTGCGAGACGACGATGCCGCCCATAGCGATAACGGCAACCTCGGTGGTACCGCCACCGATGTCGATGACCATGGAGCCGGTGGGTTCCTCGACGGGCAGGTCGGCGCCGATAGCGGCGGCCATAGGCTCTTCGATCAGATAGGCCTGGCGAGCGCCGGCTTGGATCGTAGCCTCAAAGACGGCACGCTTCTCGACAGACGTGACACCGGAGGGAACGCAGACGACAACGCGCGGACGCGGGGTCCACGGATAGCGCTTCTCAGACGCCTTGTCGATAAAGTAGCGGAGCATGGCCTCGGTAACATCGAAGTCGGCGATGACGCCGTCCTTCAGGGGACGAACGGCCACGATGTTGCCGGGCGTACGGCCGAGCATGCGCTTTGCCTCGATACCGACCGCGAGGATGCGCTCGTCGTTCTTGTCGATGGCGACAACAGAGGGCTCGCGAATGACGATGCCCTTGCCACGCACGGAGACAAGCGTATTTGCGGTGCCGAGGTCGATGGCAAGATCGCCCGCATAGCTACCGAAGAACATATCCATCAAAGAAAACAACGCAACTCCTGATGTGTTGGATGATTGCTGGAAAACTACTAGCTCATCATACTAGCGCAAGCCCGGCACCTCACTTGCGGTGAAGCGCCGGGCAAAGCTAAATCCCATAAGGTCACTACTGGTTGTCAGCAGCCGAGAAATCCATATCGAGCGAGGAAACGGCCCAGCCGATATGGTTGTCGGAGCGCACGAATTTGACGGTGTACTCCTGCTCGCCGCCCTTGGACAGCGAAGCCTTAACCTTGGCGGTCGTCTCGGTCATGGACTGATCCATACCCTCGACGGACACGGTGGCACCCTGCGGAATCGAGGAGATGATCATCGACTTGGCGTCCTCGGACAGGCTCGAGGCCAGGCAAGACTCGGCCTTTGCGGTGTCACCGTCGCCGGCAGCCTGGAACAGATCGGTAACGACAGACTCCTGAGACGGGAAGCCAAAGCCGCGCGTGTAGGCAAAGCCCAGACCGCCCGCGGCGATCAAAATGAGCAGAAGCAGCACGATGAAGACTTTGAGGCCCGTGTGGCGATGGCGACGACGGACCTTGGCCTGCTTACGATCCTGACGGTCCTGCTGGACCATCTCGGACTCGGACAGCGTAAAGAAGCCGGTGTCCGAGGGATCGGGCATAAACTGGCCGGTCGCGCCCGTAGGATCGAGCGGATCAACGGCAGGAGCGTCCATCGCGGGCGCCGGAGCCGTGGCCATAGCCGTCTGGGCAGACAGCGCGGCAAGCGAATCGTGCACGCGGGCAAGCTCATCGGCCTGCTCGGAGGTGAGCTGGTAGATGCCATCGGCAGTAGCGGCGTTAAAGGCGTCGAGTGCGTCGGAGGGGCGGCCGGCGGCAGAAAGCGCCTGACCCATGCCGGCGTTGAGCGCACGCGTGTCGTCGCGGGGACCGGCAAAGTCGATAGCCGTGCGGTAGGTCTCCACGGCATCCGCCGGACGGCCAAGCTTAATGAAGCAACGACCGAGCTCGCCGAGTGCGGCGGCAGGAGCCGGATTGGCGCCGTCGATGGCGGCCTGACGAAAGGCAGTACCCGCGTTGGCATAGTCGCCCGACTGGAACAGCGCATTGCCCAGGCCCAGATAGGCCTTGAACGGCGTGGCATAGGAAGCATCCTGCGTAGCAGCAGAGAACGCCTGGGCGGCCGTCGTGTAGTCGCCCACGGCGGCGAGTGCCTTGCCGCGGTTGGTGAGCAGCGCGCCGCGCTTGCCGTAGGTGCCGTCATTGAGGGCAGCGGCGTAGGCCTCGGCGGCCTCGGCATACATGCCCAGGTGCATCAAGGCGTTACCACGAAGGTGATCGGCCTCGCCCATAATCTCATCGGGAGTTTTTGCCGCCCCAAGCATCTGGGCTGCAGCGGAAAAATCACCCGCGCGGTAAGCGGCGCGGCCCTGTTGGATCAGCTGGC
>CATVQO010000044.1 GCA_958346165.1 uncultured Collinsella sp.
CGGGCAGCTTGTCCTGCTTGACGGTGATCGTCAGCTGGTCCTCGCACTGCCACTCAACCTTCTCGATAGCGCCCGGCACTGCGGCGCGCAGGGCCTCGACGTGGCTTTCGCAACGACGAGCGTAGTCCTTCTTTTCAGGTTCTGCCATGGTGCTAATTCACCTCGCTTGTCTTGGTCTGGGAACTGAACACCATGCGGTAGAGAGGAGCCTCGTGGAGCTCTTCGACGCTCTGGTTCAAAACGACGGACGTTGCATCCTCGACGCCGCTCGTGATGGCGACCGGGGTGGCGATACCGAACCACATGACCACGATCGCGAGGGCGATCTCGGGGATGATCATGAGGGCGGGCACCTCGTGGCGCTTCATGCCCTCGGGCGCCTTGCCGAAGATGGACTTGAGCGCGATGCCGGTAAGGGCAAAGTACACGCCGGTGAGGCCAATGGCCACGAGCACGACCACCCAGATGGGACCGGACTGGACGCCGGCCACGAAGGTGAGGAACTCGGAGATGAACAGGGCGAACGGCGGGAAGGCGGCGAGCGCGAGCAGGGCGATGATGGTGAGCGCTGCCGTGACGGGAGCGATCTCGACGACGCCCTTGATCTTGTTCAGGTCGCGGGTGTGGTAGATGTGCTGGATGTTACCGGCCATGCAGAAGGCGAGCGCCTTCGTGAAACCGTGGAAGATGCAGTGCAGCAGGCAGGCGGCGATACCGAGCGGACCACCGATACCCAGGCACAGCGCGACCACGCCGACGTTGTCGACGGAGGAGTACGCGAAGCGGCGCTTGATATCGTCCTGCTTAAAGATGCACAGGGCGGCCACCAGGATGGACAGCGTGCCCAGGATGAGCAGGAGCGTACGCGGATAGGTGTCGCCCACCGTGATGATGGACAGGGAGTAGAAGCGGATGATCACCAGCATGGCGCACTTGAGCAGCACGCCCGAGAGCAGCGCGGAGACCGGGCTCGGAGCCTGGGAGTGCGCGTCGGGCAGCCAAGTGTGCATGGGGAACAGGCCCGCCTTGGTGCCGAAGCCGATGACGATGAACGCGAACGCGAGGCGCACGAGCATCGGGTCGAACTGGTCGGCGTAGGGCATGATGGAGGTGAGGAAGGCTGCCTCATGCGCGTTGGGCATGATATCGGCGGCGTTCGCGTAGATGAGCAGCGTGCCAAACAGGCCGAAGGCCACGCCGGCGGTGCAGACCATCGCGTACTTCCAAGACGCCTCGAGCGCCTGCTTGTTCTTGTAGATGCCCACGAGGAACACGGTCGACAACGTGGTGGCCTCGACCGCCGCCCAGGTGAGGATGATGTTGTTGGACAGGCAGGCGAGCAGCATCGTGAAAACGAACAGGCTAAACAGCGCGTAGTACTGCTTGGTGCGCTCGGCCGGCATGGTCTTCTCCTCGATATCGATCTTGATATAGGAGATGGAGTACACGCCGGTGATGAACCCGATGATGCCTACCAGAAGGACGAAGATCGACGAGAGCGAATCGAGATGGAGCCACAGGCCCAAAGCGTCGATATTCTGCCCGCTCGAGAGCATGGTTCCCGCGGTGACGACCGAAAGGACGAGGGTCGCCGCGACGGAGATGGTGTTGAGCCCCGCAAAGACGCTGTAGGACGTCGTCTTGGGGAGCGCAGCCATAATCAGGGAGAACACGAGGGGACAAGCGAGCAGGGCGACCGTCAGCATTGAAACATCCATGGCCTACCCCTTCAATTCGGTCAGGTCGTGGGAGTCGAGCGACTTGGTGTCGTTCCAGATCCTCACGACGACGGCGGACATGATGATGACGGCGAAAATGGCGTCGGTGGCGATGCCGATCTCGATGATCTCGGGGGCCGTGGGCGCGAGCAGGGCGAGCGTCACGTGGCTACCGTTCTCCATAAGGCAGTACCCGAAGATTTGCTTGAGGATGTTGCGCTGGGAGATGATGCACGTGAGGCCGACGAAGAAGTGCGCGAAGCTGATGGCGAGGGCCGGAGTAGCCACCTCAGCGGTGGGCAGGCTCAGGCGCGTGACCACCGCGAAGCAGATGGCCACCTCCAGACCGGTGAGGATGATGGTCCAGGCCGGCTTGATGGAGGAGGTCAGCGTGCTATCGGCAGGCGAACCCATCTTTTTGTAGGCACGGTTGAGAATGAACGGAACGAGGATCACCTTGGTGACGAAGGCCGACGCGGCCCACATGAGAAGCTCGGTGGCACCGGTGGTGAGGCCCAGGGTGAGCAGCACGCCCACCAGGACAACCGACTGGATCGCGTACCACTTAATGGCGGACGGGATGGTCTTCGAGACGACCACCATGGTGGAGGTCACGATCAGAAGACCGCCCAGGATATTGACTAACGAATAACCCATGTCCTACCTCCTAACCCATCCAACTAGAGGACAGAGGACCGGCGACGACGACCATGATCATGAGGACGACGAACACGAACGCCATGGCGCGCGGAAGGGGCTGGCCGACGGCCACGGTCTCGCTCGGCTCACCGGGCAGGACCTTACCCATCCAACGCAGGAACCATGCGAAGGTGGCGACGGTCTCGACGACCATGACGCACACGAGGACGAAGATGACCGTGTTGGAAGCACCAACCGCGAAGCCACCGGAAATAATCTGGAACTTGGAGAAGAACGTGCTCATGGGGGGCACGCCGGCGATAGCGGTCGCGGCGACCGCGAAGCCCACGCCCGTGACCGGGTACTTCTTCATGAGGCCCTGGATCTTGGGCAACATACGGGTTCCCAGCGTGAAGCTGAGGGAGCCGGCGATGAGGAAGAACAGGGTCTTGGTGAACGCGTGGTTGAAGATGTGCTCGACGGCGCCGTTGAACGCCATCTGGCTTCCGAACACGGAGAGGCCCAGGCCGAAGAACACGTAGGCGAGCTGCGCGATCGTCGAGAAGGCGAGCAGGCGCTTCATATCCTTCTGGGGCAGGTACATGAGGAAGCCGAAGAGCATGGTCACGACGGCGTCGATGATGGCGACCCAACCGACGATCTCGGGGATATCGCCGGCACTCGCAAGAGCGCGGGCGAACACGCACACGCCGACCTTCACCATGGACGCGCCATGGAGGTAGGCGGAAACGGGCGTGGGGGCCTCCATTGCGGAGGGCAGCCACATGTAGAGCGGGAACTGGGCGGACTTGGCCCAAGCGGCGAACAGGATGAGCAGCAGCACGACGGTCTTCATACCGGAATCGAGCTGGGAGATCGCGCTCAGCGCGAACGTGCCGGTTCCGGCGAACAGGAAGGCCGCGCCGATGTAGAGTCCCAGAGCGCCGATATGGGTGATGATGAGCGCCTTCATACCGGCCTTCTTGGCCGTGGGCGTCATGTAGTAGCTGATGAGGCCCCAGGAGCACACGCCGGTGATCTCGAAGAAAACGAGCTGGCCGACGATGGTGGAGCTGTAGGCGAGACCGGCCATGGCGCCGATGAACGTGGAGAAGTACACGTAGAAGCGGCGACGGGGCGCGTCGGGATGCTCCTTGTTCTTATCGCTCATGTACGGGAACGAATAGATGACGACGAGCAGGCCGATAGCGACGAACGCGGGTGCGAGCAGCGTGCTCATCCGGTCGAATATGAAGCCCATGACCAAGGTCTGGCCCATACTCGCCCAGGTTACATCGACCGCGTTCATGCCGTTTCCGGCAAACGTCGCGGCCAAGCCAACGGAAGCGACCGTGGCGATGCCGCCGGCAAAGGCGCAGATCCATTTAGCGTAGGGACGCGGCAGCATGACGATGAGCAGGGAGCCCAGCATGGGGACGGCGATCGCCACCATGGCAAAGAGGGACAAGCTCGAT
The DNA here is from genome assembly GCA_958346165.1 of uncultured Collinsella sp. Next base: position 3,833 of record CATVQO010000044.1, read on the forward strand.
TCGATTGACATAGTTTCTCCCTTCTCCCTACACGCCTACGACGACGAAGACGAACGCGAGGACCGCGATGCCGACGACGGCCCAGGTCTGGTTACCGAGCACCTTGAAGCGCGAACGGGAAACGGAGTTCTCGAGCACGCCGCAGACAACGAAATCGACCAGGCACTTGACAAGGAAGACGACGGCGCCCACGAGAGCGGTGACGCCGATGGTCGCGGGCTCTCCCCAGGGGATGAAGATGGAGGTGAACCAAGCGACGACCACGACCTGCTTCATGCCCATGGCGAGCTTCATCATGGCCAGGGACGGGCCGGAGAGCTCGGCGAGCGGGCCCTCCTGGAGCTCCTGCTCGGCTTCGGCCTGATCGAACGGAAGCTTGCCGAGCTCCATATAGCAGGCGGCCGCGAAGGCGACGCCGGCGAGGATGACGGCGACGACGCTCGAGACGTTGCCCGTAACGATGTGCTGACCCATGGTCGCAATGTCCGTGGAGCCGCACACGATGGCGACGGTAAACAGCGCGATGAGCATGGACGGCTCGATGAGCACGCTCATGAGGAGCTCGCGGATACCGCCGAAGCCCGCGTAGGCGTTGGAGGAATCCACGCCGGACAGCGCGAAGAAGAAGCGGGACAGCGCGAGCGCGTACATGATGGTGATGGCGTCACCAAAGACGGGCATGGGGCTCTCGAGCGTGAACATGGGCAGGCCCATGGCGAGCATGAACGACACCGCGAGGAACAGCGGCGGCATGATGCGCAGCACGAAGCTCGAGTCGGAACTCACGGACTCGGGACGCGCCATGAGCTTCGCGAGGTCCCGGTAATCCTGAAGGATGGACGGACCGCGGCGATTGTGCATCTTCGCGCGAATCACACGGGCGAGGCCGGAGAAGAAGGGCGCGACCAGCATGACCACGAGGCCCTGCGCTATCGCAAGAACGATGTTCATAATATCCTCTCCCCTCTCTAGACCATGACCACGGCGAGCACGAGGAAGACCACGAGCGCCGCGACGATGTAGCAGATGTATACGGAGTAGTTGCCGCCCTCGATCTTGGAGGCGAGGCCGGCCAGCTTATCGGCACCCTCGCTCGGTGCATCGACCAGGAAGCGGTCGGGCAGGGGCTCAACGCCCTGGGCGACACCGGTGAGCTTCTGGAACACGTGCGCGATGGACCAGCAGATCTTGGTGCATACCTCGCGCAGGGTGTAGAGCGGGCCCATGAAGAGCTCTACGTCTGACGCGAAGCTCGTGGCGACGACGGGCATGTGCTCGTTGGGCTCGTAGCCGCACGCCCAAGGGTCGGTCTTCTTAGCGGGGGCCTTGGTGCCGAGGCAGGACCTCAACACGAACGCGAGGCCGGTGAGGACCACGAGCGCGATGGCGATCGCGGGGGTGGAGGTGGCGGCACCGGAAATCTCGTTCACCAGAGACACGCCCGAGGTGGCTGTGACGGCAGAGCCGGCAAGCACGCTCTGGGCGACGTCGCCCAGAACCGGGGCGATGACGGGAGAGCCGATTCCCAGCACCATGCAGATGGCCGCGAGGAGCATCTGCGAGAACAACATCGGAGCCGGGGACTCCTTGGCGTTCGCGGCCTCCTGGGAACGAGGGCTGCTCGCGAACGAGACGCCGTAGGCCTTCACGAAGCACGTGACGGCCAGGGCACCGGTGATGGCGAGGGCGGCCGCGGAGGCGACGGCGAACACCATGACGACCGGGTCGGAGAGCGTCGAGATGTTGAACAGGGACTGGTAGGTGAACCACTCGGAAACGAAGCCGTTGAGCGGCGGGATGGCCGAGATGGCAAGGGCACCGATGAGGAAGCAGACGGCCGTGACCGGCATGCGGCGGAACAGACCGCCCATCTTCTCCATGTTGCGCGTACCCGTGGCATAGAGCAGGGAGCCCGCGCCGAGGAACAGCTCGCCCTTGAACATGGCGTGGTTGAGCGTGTGGTAGAGGGCGGCCATGAGCGCGATCGTCGCGATGACGTCGTTGCCCAGGGCGTGCGCCGTCATGGACGCGCCGACACCGAGCAAGATGATGCCGATGTTCTCGACGGAGTGATAGGCAAGCAGGCGCTTGATGTCGTGCTCGTGGAGGGCGTAGACGACACCCAGGACCGACGAGATGGATCCGAAGACCAGGACCATGAGGCCCCACCAGAGCTGGACGCCCGAACCCGCGAGCAGGTCGAGACCGACCTTGAGGATTCCCAGGATGCCGATCTTGATCATGCCGCCGGACATGAGGGCGGACACGTTGGACGGCGCCTCGGGGTGCGCCTGGGGCAGCCAGGAGTGCAGCGGAATGATACCGGCCTTCGCGCCAAATCCGAAGAACGCGAGGACGAAGCACGCGGAGGAGACGGCGGGTCCAAAGTCATGCGTACGGAAATCACTGAAGCTGAAGGAACCGCCCACGCCGTTGGTCATGAGCAGGAAGCTCGCCATGATGAGAACGAAGCCCACGTGCGCGATGACGAAGTAGAGCCAACCGCCCCTAATGGAGTTCTTGTTCTCCTCGATAACGACAAGGAAGTAGCTCGTAAGGGACATGAGCTCAAAGGCGACCAGGAACCAGAACACGTTGTCGGCGGTGATGACGAGCATCATCGAGGCGACGAAGGTGTTCATAAAGAAGCCGGCGCGCCCGACCTTGCCCGGGTACTCGTCGAAGTAGGACAGACCGTAGATGAAGCCCGCAAAGGCGAGAATCGAGATGAGGACCACGATCAGGCCCGCAAGGCCGTTGAGCAAGAGCTCGAGACGGGCGAACGGGAAGAAGAAGACCGTGTTGAGGGACGAAACGTCGCCAAGCACGGCCTCGAGGCCCGCGATAAACGAAAGCACCGCGGCGACGGCACCGATAAGGCAGCCGGCGGTCTTGGCGGCGTTATCGGCCTTGATCAGCAGAACCGAGGCGAGCGCACCGATGCACGAGACGGCAAGCGATGCGATAAACAGCGTCATGCTATCCATTGTTTACGCTCCCTTCTGCTTTCTCGGACAGGCCCTGGGCCACAGCGGTAACGTCGACGACCGGACCGTTTTCGATCGAGCGTAGGCGCTTGGCCTCGTCGAGCTCGCGATCGGCCGCGCCGCCCATGACGGTCAGCGCCTTGGTGGGGCACGCCGCCACACAATGCGGGCCGTCCGGATCGAAGGCACACAGATCGCACTTGACAGCGCAGGTGTACTGACCAGGAGCCCACGTAAGCAGGCTGCTCAGGGACTTAGGATACGAAGGCGTCGGGTCCCACATGCCTGCGACACCGGCGATAGACGTGCCATCGGGATGGATGGCTCCGAAGGGGCACGCGATGGCGCACAGCCTGCACCCGATGCACTCCTGCTCCTTGACGTGGATGCGATCGCCATCGTGCTCGATGGCATTCACCGGGCAAACCTCGGCGCAGGGGGCACCCTCGCAATGGTGGCAGGCAAGGGCGGCCGAAATACCGCCGGTCTTCACGAGCGCCAGGCGCGGCGTATCCTGAAGACCCTGCATCCGGTGGGCGTCGGCACAGGCGGACTGGCATGTTCCGCAGCCGATGCACCTCTCCGGGTTGATGTCGATGAAGCGGTTCATCCCCACTTCCTTTCAAAATAACGGGCCGGGCTCCCGAACGTACGGGACGCCCGGCCCAAAAAGCCAACGAGAACGGGACTACACGATTTGGTTCACGTGCGTCTCGTCATCGAACTTGGCGGCGCCGGGCTCAACGTCCTGGGGAGCGGCGGCGTCCACCAGAGCCTGCTTGAGCTCGGTGTACTGACGCTCCACCTCGCCCTCGGCCCAGACCTGGTCGGCGATAGCGTCGACCTGGCAGGCGGAGAACTTGTCCTCGGGCGTATGCGAGACCGGGTCGACCTTGTGCATGGTCAGCTCGTTGCACTTGCCGATCCACCACTGATAGGTCATATAGACCGTGCCCTTGTTGATACGATCGCTCACGTCGGCACGGCTGTATACCTGGCCGCGGCGGCTGTGAATCGAGACGATGTCGCCATTCTTGATGCCGCGCGCCTGGGCGTCCGCGGGATTCATGCGGACAAAGCCGGGCTCGTCGGCAAGCAGTGCCAGCGTCTTGCAGTTGCCGGTCATCGAGCGGCAGCTGTAGTGGCCGACCTCGCGGACGGTGCACAGGATGAGCGGGTACTCATCGTCGGGAAGCTCGGAGGGCGCCTCCCAGTCGTGCGCCATCAGGTTGGCGCGGCCGTCCTTGGTGGTGAACTTGCCACCTGCGAACATGTCGGGCGTACCATGGTCGTTCACATCGGTGCTCTTGACCGGCCACTGGGCGTAACCGCCCTCGGGAGCCATCTTCTCGTAGGTCGCGCCCACAAAGTTGGGGCACAGGCTAATGCACTCGTTCCAGATCTGCTCGGTGTTGTCATAGTGCATGGGGTAGCCCATACGCGTGGACAGGTCCGCAAAGATCTCCCAGTCGTGACGGCACTCGCCCTTGGGCGGAACGGCCGCGTCAAAGTGCTGGAAGCTACGGTCGGATGCGGTAAAGACACCCTCGTGCTCGCCCCAAGAGGTGGCAGGCAGGATGACGTCGGCGAGCATGGTCGTCTGCGTCATAAAGATGTCCTGGCAAATGAACAGATCCAGCTCGGAGAGCGTCTTGCGCATTCCGGCCGAATCAGGCTCGGTCTGCACCGGGTCCTCGCCGTAGTTGTAGAAGCAGTGCACCTTGCCCTCGTCGACCAGGTGGCCCAGGTCGGTGAGCTTGTAGCCCTCCTCGAGCGGGAGCTTTTCCTCGGGCACGCCCCAAGCCTTTGCAAACTTGGCGCGTACGGCGGGGTCGGTGACCTTTTGGTAGCCAGGGTACAGGTTGGGCAGCATGCCCATATCGCAGGAGCCCTGGACGTTATTCTGGCCACGCACGGGCGCGAGGCCGGAATTGGGTTTGCCGATCTGGCCGGCAACGCAGGCGATGGAGGCGATGGTGTGCACCGTCTTCAAGTTCTGCTTCTGCTGGCACACGCCCATACCCCAGCCAATGATGGCAGAGGGCTTCGCCGTGGCGTACATCTCGGCAGCTTGGTGGATCAACGCGGGCTCGACACCCGTGATGTCCTGTACGGATTCGGGAGTGTAGTTCTTGATGGTCTCCCACCACTCGTCAAAGCCGTTCGTGTGCTCGGCGACGAATTCCTTGTCGTAGAGGCCATCGTTGACCAAGCAGTTGGCAAAGGCGTTGAGGAACGCGACGTTGCAACCGTTCTTGATCGGAAGGTAGAGATCGGCGATACGCGCGGTTTCGATATGGCGCGGGTCGGCGACGATGATCTTGCAACCCTTTTCTTTGGCTCGCACGATACGCCTTGCGACGATGGGGTGCGAATCGGCAGGGTTATAGCCGAAGAGGAAAATGCAGCCCGCATCCTCCATACCGGGGATGGAGCATGACATGCAACCTGAACCAACCGTGTCCATCAGACCGAGGACAGTAGGGCCGTGTCAAGTACGGGCGCAGTTGTCTACGCTGTGGGTGCCGATGCACGCACGCGTAAACTTCTGCATGACGTAGTTCGCCTCATTGCCGCCGCCTCGCGAAGAGCCGGTGGTCATGACAGCGTTAGGACCATATTCGTCAATTATGGCCTGCATCTTAGATGCGGTGAAATCCAGTGCCTCGTCCCAGCTTACGCGCTCAAGATCCGCGCCCTTGGTGCGGCGGATCATCGGGTGCAGTACGCGAGGAGTCAAGATCTTAGTGTCGTTGATGAAGTCATAGCCGCTCATGCCCTTAAGGCACAGCTCGCTCTGGTTGGTAATGCCGTTGAGCGGCTCGGTGCCCACGACCTGGCCGTTTTGGACCAGGAGGTTAAACTGGCAACCGGCGCCGCAATACGGGCAGATCACTTTATGCTTCTCCATGACACCCTCCTTCCTTTTTCTGCTACCGAATGCTCGGTACTTATTTGACAATCATTGGGCCTGTCGCCCCAACGCTTACGCCTCGTTTTCGATGGTGGCGCGGGCACGCTCGGCAGTCAGTTCTGCCAAACGTTCCTCGTCTACCAGGGTGAGGCCCTTGGTCGGGCACGCCTCGGCACACGCCGGACCGCCGGGACGGTCCACGCACAGGTCGCACTTGAGCACGAAGCTCTTGGTCTGCGAACCCACGCGAACGTCGCCCATCAAGACGGGGACCTGCGTGGTCGCCACGCTCACGGCGCCAAAGGGGCAGGCCATGACGCAGCTCTTGCAGCCGATACAGTTGTCCTCGTTGACGCCGATGCGATGGTTCTTTGGATCAAAGAACAAGGCACCCGTGGGGCAGGCCTTGGCGCACGGAGCATCCTCGCAGTGATGGCACGCCACCGGTGCGGAAATCTCGTAGGTGCGCGTCACGCGCAGACGCGGCGCGGCGATGTTGCCGGGAATATCGTGCGCCTCGATGCACGCCGCCATACAGGTTTGGCACCCAATGCAGCGCGAGGAATCGGCTACGACTCGTTTATTGCCCATGTTGTTCACTCCCTCCTGAATCCCATGCCGGAGAGACCCTGTCGACGTTGCCCCGGACCGCCCGTGGTCCGGCATCGGCGTATCGAGCGCATGCGGCGAAACAGGCACTTCGATAGAATTCCTCCAACGATATACAGGTTAAATATACGCAGTTGCCTGGGGCAAACTCGAGCGTAGGCCCTGCAATACGGGTGTATTGCAGGGGTTTTAGCAGGTTGGAATTATTCTCTAGAAGCTATAAAGGTGAGTGTATTACATGCGTACGCATCAGAGATTTTTACGCGTTCTCATTTTGGATGTACTACGCTTGTATTCAAGTTTAATGGTTATTTACTTGAGCGAAATAAAGTAATCGTTATAAGATGCTCAGGTATCGGCACGTGCCGCATTTGACCGACTATATTGCACGCTCATTAAGGGGGCCAGTGATGTCATCGACTCAAAAAAGAGCCATCCTGCAGGTGCGCATTCG
>CATVQO010000045.1 GCA_958346165.1 uncultured Collinsella sp.
TTTGCAGCGCAAGGCCGGCGACGGCTTCGACGGTAATCTCGCGGTCGAGCGTGGCAATGCCGTATGCCATGGCAAGAACCGAGCCCATGAGCGGGCAGATGAGCATGGCGCCCACGATGGCGATGTCCGAATCGATATCGAGGCCGATGCTTGCGATGAGCATGGCGATGATGAGGATACACAGGTGAGAGCCAGTCAGACGCGCGCCGTTTACAAAACGCTTGCGGATCACGTGATAGGGCGCGCGTCCCTCGCGAATGTTGAACGCGCGCTTTAAAAAGCGACCAGCCTGCTCGGCAGCCTCACTATGGGCGGGGCGGATGCCGTGGCGCCGGTGATGGCGTTCGCGTAGTCGCTTGATCTGTTGTTTGTCGAGTTCCATGTCCACCTCGTTCCAGCGCGGTCCGCGCAACGCGCCCGTTGTCCTAACTCTACACCGTGGCGGGCGGGGTGTCTGTTGGATGCGGAATCCGATAGGGCTGGATGACGCGGGAGCAAATGCAAATCACAGGCTCAATTCCATCCCGCGAAAATATGATGCGCCAGCTCCTTCAAATGTGACGAAATTGTGAAGCACAGGAGCACGAATTTCAAAAAAACGCTGGTCGCCAATGTTGCGCAACAGAATTCAAAAATCGACAGCTACCGTTTGATACGTATGGATACATCCGTGTCAAAGGGAGAAAGCCATGGCAAACTACAGTCCACAACACTTTGAGCCTCGGGCCAAGGCCGTCAACGTCAAGGGCGTTGCCAACCGCGCCGTCGCAACCGTTTTGACGGCGGGCCTCATCGCTCAGCCGCTCATGTCGCCGCTGGCGGCAATCGCCGCACCGTCAACCGATAACGGCGATTCTGTTCAGGGGGGGGGTAGTTCTGTAGAGAATACCGTTGCCGCCGGTAACCAAGCGGTCGTAAAGACGGCTGCCCAGCTGGCCGAGGAGTCGGCAAAGCAGCTCAAGGACGCTCAGGCCGCCTACGATGCCGCCCAGAAGAAGGCCGACGCGGCGGGCCAGTCTCAAAAGCAGGCGCAGCAGCAAAAGAATCAGGCCTCGCAGGCTGTGAGCGACAACGAAATCGAGCAGAACGCAGCAGAAGTCGCCGCGCTCCAGGAGAAGATTGACGAGCTCAAAGCCGCCGTCGAAAAGACCGAGCAGCAGCAGAAGAAGCTGGGCGACCTGAACGATCAGCTCGATCAAGCCAACAAGAGTGTCGAGGATAAGACCCAGGCGCTCAAGGATGCCAAGGCAAAGCAGGATGAGGCCAAGAAGGCCCTCGATGATGCCCAGGCCAAGCTCGAGGCCATGGGTATGGACGAGTACGAGGTCGCCAAGAAGGCCGTCGAGGACGCGCAGGCAAAGCTCGATGACGCCAATAAGGCCGTTGCTACTGCACAGGCCAATCTGGACCAGGCCAAGGCCGCCGAGGCCAGTGCTCAGCAGGAAAAGAAGGACACCGAGGCCGCTCTGACTTCCGCCCAAGCCAAGAAGCAGGAGACTGCCGCTGCTCTCGCAGCCGCAACCACCGCGCGCGATAACGCCCAGCAGAAGTTCAACCAGGCGCAGGCCGCGCTCGATGCTGCCGTCTCGGGTACGGGTGTCGACCTGAGTGCGCTTGAGGCCGCCAAGATCGCTGCTGCTGGTGAGCTCAAGACCGCGCAGGCGGAGCTCAATGCCGCGACGGATGCCGACGCCACCGCACAGACAAATCTGCAGGCCGCCCAGGCTGCCGTCGCTGCCGCGCAGGAGAAGGCCAACGCCGCCAACGCTGCTGTGGCATCTGCCCAGTCTGCATACGATGCGGCAAACAAGGAGTACAAGGACGCGGCCAGTAAGCGTGACGCCGCGAAGACGGCATACGAGCAGGCCCAGCAGACCGAGGCCGACAAGAAGGCTGAGTACGATAAGCTTGTCGAAGTTCGCAAGCAGAAGCGCAGCGAGTGGGAGGCAGCCTGCGCCGCTTCGAACGCCGCGGAAAAGGCTTATGACGCTGCTAATGCCCAGGTTGAGGCTCTTGAGCAGCAGATTGCAGACCTAAAGTCCAACATGACCGTTGACCAGGAAGTCATCAGTCAGGGTATGTTCGGCTTCATGAACTACATCATCGGCGGCAGCCAGTTCACAGCCACGCAGAAAAAGAACGCCCAGGAAGCCGTATCGATGCTGACCGGTGCCGCTGACAAGGCCGAATGGTATGACCAGTACGTCGATCATGACATGTCTCGCGACACCAACCCGCTCTCCCTGGAGCAGATGCGCAACGCCTTGACATATCTCGACACCCAGAACAACCTCCGCAAGGCGAACGGTCAGTCGGCGCTCAGCGTCAGCCTCCGCATGACTGCGGCAGCCGCCCTTAATGTATCATATTCATCGAACATCTGGGGACACTCGGGCTGCTACTGGGACAATGGAGAAAATCTTGCCGGCGGCGGCGGTGCATATACCGGCGGCGAGACCGAGGATACGCTTGGCTGGCCATATACCGGTCTCTACACTCAGGAAAAAGAGGCATTCGATAAGTACGTCGAGAAGAATAGTGACCTTGGGAACCATCGATATGATTCCTACTATATCTACCAGCACTACAGCAGCATCTACCATGAGTGCGGACACTATCTCAACATCATCGATGCCGGCACGAAGGCTATCGGCATCGCGACTGGTAGCGGTAAGAACACCGATTCCGAGGTAACAATCTTCGATTACAGCTCTTTTGACAGTGAGGCTGATTTCACTGTCTCCGAGTTCAAGAAGCTCCTGAACGACTACATCGATTCCGCATACAACGCAGGCGGCACGCAGGAGCAGAAGGAGCAGCTGAAGCAGCTTCAGAATAAGCTGGCGGAAGCGCAGAAGACCTTCGGTACTACCAAGGAAGCTTACTTTGCAGCGGTAAATAAGCAGGATGCGGCACATGACGCCTATACCGCAGCAGACACGAACGTGAACGCAGCCAAGGGCGAGTACGAGAAGGCAAAGTCCGGCACAGCCGCTGCAAAGACGGCATACGACGCCGCGAAGGACGCGCTCGGCGGAATCGACATCGAGTCCCTCAAGCAGAACCTCGATGCTGCAAAGTCCGAGGCCGCTACTGCCCAGGCGGCTCTCGATAAGGCAAACGCCACGCTTGCTGACAGCAAGACGAAGGCAGCTGAGGCCGCTGCTCGAAAGGCGAAGGCTCGCAGCGCCCGCGATGCCGCCAAGGCAAAGTCTGAACAGGCCAATGAGGCGTATGACAACGCCACGGCTTCGGTCAAGGACTTTGCCGCCAAGCGCGATGCCGCCAAGACGGATCTTGCGAACAAGCAGGGCACGCTTAACGATGCCAAGAAGGCCGACGACACTGCCCAGGCTGGCGTTGACAAGGCTCAGGCCGCAGATGTGCACGCCGCAACCGCTCTTTCGGGCGCCAAGCAGGCAGTTGCCGCCAAGACGCAGACCCTGTCCGACGCACAGGCGAAGGCCAAGGCCGCCGAGGACGAGCTTGCCACCGCAAACAAGGCCTTCGAGCGCTTCGCCGGCGCTCAGAAGGCGGTCGACGACGCCAAGACCGCCTATGACGCTGCCGTGGCCAGTGTCGCCGATGCCCAGAAGCAGCTCGAGGCCGCCAACGAAGCCGTCGTCGATGCGAACCTCGATATCGTCAAGGCCAAGGCAGAGCTTGCCAACGACGAGGCACTCAAGGCCGATCTTGAGGCTGTCGACCACAAGGCATCCCTTGCCGCGGGCACGACGGGCAACGAGAAGCTGGTCAAGCTGAACGCTGCCTACGCTCGCTATAAGGCTGCCGTCGATGCCGCCGCTGGTCTCAAGGCTGCTCTGAGCGATGCCGATGCCAAGCTGTCCGATGCCAACGACGCCTATGCCGCCGCGCTGGCTGAGCTTGGCGATGCCAAGGATGCCCTGGCTGCCGCGCAGGCCGAGTACGACAAGTATCATCCCAAGGCTGAGCCGCAGGCCAAGCCTCAGGTTGCACAGGCTGCTGCAAAGGCTCCTGTCGCCAAGAAGAAGGCAACGTCGGCCGCGCTCGCCCAAACTGGCGACAATTCCGCTCTTGCGGGCGAGGTGTTCGTCATCGGCGGTATCACCCTCGTGGCCGCTGGTGTGACGCTGAGCGATCGTCGTCGCAAGCAGATGTAGCGTTTCGAGCGTAGTTTCTGCAACGAACTTCAATTCATAACGGGACCGTCTCGTTAGCCAAACGATAAGGCCGGCGCGCTGTTAAACGCAGCGCGCCGGCCTTTCTTTGTTTCGATATCAAAAAGCCCGGTCGGCAGCCGCAAAAGCTACCGACCGGGCAAGCCGTAGGCAATATGGTCGCTGTCGAGCGGCCGCTCGACTTAGCCCAGCAGGCTCAGGCCCACGGAGACAAACGCCAGGATAACGCCGACGATGGACTCGCCGCCCAGCAGGCCGCTGGCGACGACCAGGCCCTGCTCCTGGAAGGCGGCGTCCTTGGCGGCCTTTTCCTCGTCCGAAAGACCGGCCTCGGCGTCGCGGTGTGCGGCCCACTTGTCGTAGGCGAGCTTAACGCAGGAGCCCAGGAAAGCCGTGAGCGACATATAGAACGGCAGGTACACGCCCAGACCGATCATCATGGCCGGAATGCCGAGCCAGTACATGACGATGCCGGCGATAAAGCCGCCCGCAAACCACGGCACGCTCGGGATGCCCGAGACCATGGTGGCGACGACGCTTGCCTGCGCGGCAACAAAGCTCTTGTCGGGGCCAAAGGCGTCCGGGCCATAGGCGGTGACGAGCGCGACCATGACGGCTGCGGCGACCAGGGCGCCCACGATGCCGCCGATGGCTTGGCCGATCCACTGCGCACGCGGGTTGGTGCCCAGCACGGCGCCGGCCTTAAAGTCGTTCATGACGTCGCCCGCAAGGCCGCACGCCACGGCAACGATGCCGGCGATAAAGAACAGCTTGACCTGAGCGATCTGTGCGAAGGCAGCCACGATGAGCATGACGATGAGGCCAAAGATCTCCATGGGGTCGATACCCGTCTGGCCGCAGCTCTGCGCACTCATGATGGTGGTGACAAAGGTGAACAACGTGACGATGACAGCCGGGACGGGACCAAGGTCGAGCGCGATGGCGACGATCACGGCGATGGCGGCAGCGCCCAGGCCGATGATGCCGGCGTCGAGCTTAAGGGAGCCCGAGATGAGCGACTGCTCGTCGGTGTCGGTGGAGCTGTCGGCAGCAAGACCGCGGACGATGCCGGCGACCTGCGGCAGGATGTCCTTGAGGACGACGGCAACGCCAAAGCCCATCATGAGGCCCATACCCAGGGACTTAACAATGCCCTGTGCGGTCACAACGTCGAACAGACCGGCAGCGGTGCCGCCCACGATGATGCCAAAGTTGCCCAACAGGGCGCCGGCAAACCAGAAAGCGACCGGGGCGAAGCCCACGAGGAAGCCGATGGACAGCAGCATGGGCGAGTTGTAGATGGCAAAGGTCACGCCGGGGATGTTGAGCGTGCACAGCATGCTGGGCACCACGCCCAGGGCGTCGCGCAGCACGCTGTAGATGCCTGCGATGGCCATGGAGCCAAAGAGCTGCTTACCGGTCTTGCCGCCGGCCTCGGTGGCGCGTAGGGTCTGAGCTGCGGCGTTGCCGGTGGGGAACTCCAGCGCGGCGTCCACGATAAAGTGACGGTGGATGAGCGCGGTGGCCAGCAGGCCCAGGATGGTGCCGGCGAGCGCCACGATAAACATGTCGAGCCAGCTGATCTGGTCGGCATAGCCCAGCATCCAGGCGCCCGGGATGGTAAACGCCAGGCCGCCGGCGACCATGGCGCCCGCGGACATGATGGTGTGGGTGACGTTGGCCTCGTTGAGGCTGGCGTTGCCCATGAGCTTCAGGAAGAACAGCGAGATGACGGCAGCGAAAATGATTGGCCAGGGGAGGGCGCCCATCTTGAGGGCCGTGTAGGCCGAGCTTGCCGTGATGATCACGCAGCCAAGGACGCCGATGACGACGCCGCGCAGCGTGAGTTGCCCGCGCATCGAGGCGCGGTTCGAGGGATTGCTCATATTGAACTCCTTTGCGTATATCCGCTTCCCCCGGGAGCGCCGCTACGGATGCGGCGCGGGAAGTCGGGTTACCAAAGGCCGTCGCGTGAGCTCGCAAACGACCGCGCATCAGTATAGCCGCAACCTAGTCATTTTGGGATGACTGGTTTAGGTAGGCGATATACTGCTGGGCAGACGAAAGGAGCGCCGACGATGCTTAATGGGTGCGCATATATATTGACGGTCGACGTGGGCAACACGTTCATTCGCTTTGGCCTGTTTGCCGAGGATTCGGCCGCGGCGCAGGAATGCCCGCTTGCAACGTGCGAGATCACGACACCGTCGAGCATTACGGCCGACGAAGCGCGCATGAGGCTCGCGCAGGTCATGGGCGCACTGGCAGCCGATGCGGGTGTGCCCGGGGTGCTCGTACCCGCCGCGGCCGTGCTGAGCTGTGTGGTCCCGGCGCTCGAGCGCCCATGGAAGGCAGCACTTTCCCGTACCTGCACGGGGCGCGTGCTCACCGTGGGGCCGGGCCTCAAGACCGGCATGCCCGTGCACTACGATGACCCGGCCGAGATCGGTCCCGACCGCATCGCCGACGCCGTGGCTGCCCGCGCTGTCTACGGCTCGCCGTGCATTGTGATTGACCTGGGCACCACGACCAATATCGAGGTCATCGACGCGCACGGCACCTTTGTCGGCGGCGTTATCGCGCCGGGGCTGGCGCTCGGTGCCCGTTCGCTTTCTGCCGCTGCGGCGCGCCTGCCTCAGGTTGAGCCCTCGGCGCCGACGCATGTCATCGGCCGCAACACGCGCGAGGCCATGCGCTCGGGCGTGGTTTTGGGCGAGGTGGCCCGCATCGATGGCATGCTCGACATGGTGCTCGCCGAGATGCGCGCGACCAAGGCCGCGGGGGAGGGCGACGTGCCCATCGTCATTACCGGCGACGATGCCGAGGCGCTTGCGTCGCTGGTCGGTCATAGTCTGACGGTCGACGACGCGCTGACGTTGCGAGGACTGGCCGAGCTCTACCGCATCAACCAAAAGCCCCGCCGCGTGTAAAAGTGAGGGCGCCGGTGGGACAAACGCCTCCACCTTTCACCTGCTACAATGGGTCAAACTATTGCGATTACGGAGGTGTCTGCCATGTCGGACGATCTTCATCAAACTTCGTCAGGCAAGCGCCTGGACGTCATTAGCTGGGACGAGTTCTTTATGAGCGTGGCCATCGCCGCGCAGCGCCGCAGCAAGGACCCCAACACACAGGTGGGTGCGTGCATCGCCAACACCAACCACCGCATCCTTTCGGTGGGCTACAACGGTACACCCTCGGCGCTCAACGACGACTTTTTCCCGTGGGGTACGAGCGACGACCCGCTGCAGGACAAGCACAACTACGTGGTCCATGCCGAGGCCAACGCCGTGCTCAACTACCGTGGCTCGCTCAAGGACCTCGAGGGTTCCACGGTCTACGTCACGCTGTTCCCGTGCCACGACTGCGCCAAGATTTTGGCTCAGGTGGGCGTGGGCGAGGTCGTCTACCTGGACAACAAGTACGCCGACACCGATGATGGGCGCATCAGCCGCCGTATTCTCGACTCCTGTGGCATCAGCTACCGCCAGGTCATCGTCGATGTGCACATCGGCACCGAGGGGCGGGTTCAGCAGTAGCGCGTGGCAACGCCAGCTGGCAACAAAAGACAGCCAAAAGAGCCCCGTCCCAAATTGACTACTCGTGAAAGTCGCGTCTGCGCGCATGGACGGCTCGTGAGCGGGTACACGGCTGTAGTAACATAGCTTCTGTCCGCGGGCGCGCCCGCGTAATTGTGAGAAAGGAGCCCCTGTGGCTGTTAACGAAGAGCTGCTTAAGAAGGTTCTTGAAGAGATTCGCCCCAATCTACAGGCCGACGGCGGCGATATGGAGTATGTGGGCGTCGACGACGAGGGCGTCGTCAAGCTGGAGCTTCAGGGCGCCTGTGCCGGTTGTCCCATGAGCGCCCTGACGCTTTCCATGGGCATCGAGCGTATCCTCAAGGAGCACGTGCCCGGCGTTACGCGTGTCGAGCAGGTCAATGCCTCCGGCGAGACCGATGACCTGTACGACGAGTATGCGCCGTTCTAAGAAGTGAAAGCTGCGGGCGATATGCTCCGCATAGACGTCACGCCCGAATATGCGGCTGCGAGCGCAAGGCCCGCGGCCGCATTTGTATGTAGGGAGCAGGGGGACCGATATGCTCAACGACCTCTACCATATGCTTGATCCCGTCGCCATCTCGGCGGGGCCCATCACCATCTACTGGTACGGCTTGGCCTATGTGGTCGGAGCTCTGCTCACGGCGGTCGTCATGTACCGCACGCAGCGCCGTTGGGGTTTTGACATTACGGTCGACGACCTGACGAGTGTCGTGGTCGGCGTGGTCTTTGGCCTTATCATTGGCGCCCGCCTGTTCTACGTCATCTTTTACGGCGACGGCTACTACTGGGCGCATCCGCTCGAGATCTTTGCTACCAATGAAGGCGGCATGAGCTTCCATGGCGGCCTGGTGGGCGGCATCATCGGCGGCGTGCTCGTGTGCCGCATGTACAAGCTCGACGCCTGGACCATCGCCGACCTTGCCGTTATCGGTGCTCCGCTGGCCTTATGTCTGGGACGCTGCGCCAACTTTGTCAACGGCGAGCTGTGGGGCAAGCCGACCGATCTGCCCTGGGGCGTGGTCTTCGGTGGCACCGCGGGCGATATGCCGCGTCACCCCTCCCAGCTCTACGAGGCATTTCTCGAGGGTATTGTGCTCTTTTGCATTCTGCAGGTGCTCAGCCGCAAAAAGCCGCTACTGCCCCAAGGCACGTTTATGGGCGTCTTTGTGATGGGTTACGGCATCGTTCGCTTTTTGATTGAGTTTGTGCGTGTGCCCGATGCGCAGCTGGGCTATCTGCTGGGCGGCGTCATCACCATGGGTCAGCTGCTGAGCCTGCCGCTCGTAATCGCGGGCCTGGCGCTCATCATCTTTGCTCGTCGCCGCAACCAACCCCAGCGCATCTACCTCGACGCTTAACCACCAAAAAGTGAACAGGCACCTTTGTGGTGGTTCGCTGGGCAACGATGACAGAACCGTAACGTTTCCCCAGATAAAACCTGCCAAAATAACCCTGTCCCTTTTTGGCAGGTTTCTAGAAAGGCTTTCGGACTGTGAAGGATTCCGACCTCTCCACAACGGCTGCGCGCGACGCTGCCCGCATCGTCTGGTTTAAGCGCTACCCCGCCAAGCAGACGCTCATCGCATTTTTGCTCGCGCTGTTGGCGACCACGGCGTTTTCCATCGATCCCGCCCCGGTGTCGAGCAACGCAGTCTTGGCGATTGACCCCAAAGCCTCGGGCATGCTGTACGTGTGCTACGAGGTGCTCCTCTCGTTTGCCGGCCATACCGACGCGGTCATGCTGCTTGCGCTTGCCTGCCTGCTCACGCTGCCGTTTCGCTACGTGTTCTTTGGCCGCGGCGACGCTTGGCGTCCCTCGGTGATCCTTCCGTCGCTGTTCTTTGCCGTCTGCATGGTGTTTGGCCGCAGCTATGACCTCACCGATTCGGCCGAGATCGTGCTCGGCGACAAGGCCCGCATCATCTGCGCCTGGATAGGCGGTGCGGGCTGGATGCTCTTGGCGGTCGTTGCCTTCTACCTTACCTTTGAGTGTCTAGATTGGCTGAGCTCTCGGCGTATTCCGTTTTCCGAAGCGCACTTTGGCCGCGTATGGCGTGTGGCTCACGCCGTGCTCTCGGTCCATCCCTTTGCCGGGCCCTTCCTGGTGCTTATGGTCGCCTGGGCGCCCACGCTCATCGCTTCGCTGCCCGGCCTTTTTATGGGAGATACGGGTGCGCAGATTCGCCAGTGGTTCAACTACCCCAACGGCACGAGTGACTACTTGCGTCTGCTCAATCCCAATGTGTTGCTCAACGGACATCACCCCGTGGCGCACACGGCTATCATCGGTTCGTGCGTCCAGCTGGGGCTTTCGCTGTTCAATAGCGCCAACGCAGGTCTTGCCATCTACACCTGCGCCCAGTTCGTCATTACGGCCGCCTGCATGGCCTATTCCATCTCGTCGCTGCGCAAGCTGGGCGTGAGCCTGCCGGTCCGCGGCGTGATCCTGTTGTTCTTTGTGTTTATGCCCATGTTCTCCAACTACGCGGCCCTGCTTACCAAAGATGTGCTGTTTGCCGACGCGTTTTTGGTGCTGTTGGTGCAGACCGTGAAGCTCGTGGCCTGCGGCCTGCCCCGTCGCGATGCCAATGCCGAGCGTGCGGGCGAACAGAGGCCCGTGCTCTTTGCACGCCATGACTGGCTGCTGCTCGCTCTGGGCGCCATGGGTTCCACGTTTCTGCGCAACGGCGGCCTGGTGTTTCCCCTGGCGGCATGCGTGATCGCGGCGGCGTTTTGCGCATGGGACGCGCATGTGGCTCATCGTGCAGCCAGGCAGACTGGTGCTGCGACTTCGGGCGCCACGCCGCGCTTCCGCTGGGTCGGCGTCCTCGCGGTGCTCGCGCTCTGTCTTGCCTCCAATATGTACTTCACCAAGGTCTTTATGCCGGCGCACGATATCACGCCTGGTTCCAAGCGCGAAATCCTCTCGATTCCGTTCCAGCAGACGGCTC
>CATVQO010000046.1 GCA_958346165.1 uncultured Collinsella sp.
CCGGATTCGTGTCTGCGCGAAAACGAAGGTGAATACTTTTCCGCGAAGTGAACGACCTATTTTGGACCCCCGAAGCATCCACACTTTTTGACGCCAAAACTGCAGGGAAAACTCGACGAAACCGCAGGAAACGGCGTCCGAAAAGTGTCGATGCTTCGGGGGCTCGTTTTTACTCGTTCACTTCGCGGAAAAGTATTCACCTTCGATTCGCAAGGGCACTGCGTGAGTCAAAAAAGCGGGCCGCGCCGGGGATTTTCGGCGCGGCCCGCTTGGCATCGCGTTTAGATTCGCAAGGTTGCGGCAGCCAGCGGCCTACTTTGCGTCGTAGGCCTCGGCGTCCCACCAGTCGAGCTGGGCGATGTTGTCGCGGATGTGCTGGCAGCTCTTGTGGAAGCCCTCGAGCTCGTACTCGGACAGGTCGAGCGTGTAGACCTCCTCGACGCCCCCGGCGCCGATCACGCACGGCAGGGAGGTAAAGATGCCCTCCTCGCCATACTGGCCGGTCATGAGCGTGGAGGCGGAAAGCACGGCGTGCTCGTTGTGCAGCACGGCGGCGCAGACGCGCGCGGCGGAGTTGGCGACGGCGTACTCGGTGCACTGCTTGCCCTGGTAGGTCACATAGCCGCCCTTGCGCGCGAGCTCCTCGACCTCCATGTGGTCAAAGGCGTACTTGTCGGGGTTCTCGGCCTGAAGCTCGTTGAGGCTCTTGCCGGCGATGGTCGCGGCCTTAAAGGCAGCCAGCTGGCTAAAGCCGTGCTCGCCAATCATGTAGGCGTCGATGGACTTGGGGCTCACGCCGACCTTCTTGGAGATCTCGGTGCGCAGGCGGGCGGAATCCAGACCGCAGCCCGAGCCGATGATCTTCTTGGGATCGTAGCCGGTCAGGTGCCACAGCTCGGTGCACACGACGTCGCAGGGGTTGGAGATGCTCACGAAGATGCCGTCGAAGCCGGCGTCGACGATGCGCTTGGCAAAGGAGCGGGCGGCGTCGGTGGTAAAGAACAGCTCGCCGTCGCGGTTGCCAGCGGCCAGCGCGACCTTACCGGCGGCGTTGACGATGACGTCGCAGCAGGCCAGCTCCTCGTAGTGGTCGTAGCAGTTGACGATCTTGGTGTTATACGGGACAAACGAAAGGGAGTCGCGCAGGTCCTGGACCTCGGACGTCACCTTGGCCTCGTTGATATCGCACAGGTACAGCTCATCGGCAATGCCCTGCATAAGCAGGCTGTTGGCGACATGTGCTCCTACGTGGCCCTGGCCGACCACACCGATCTTACGCGTCTGGTACATATATGTATCCTTTCGGCCGAGTTTTTCGCGTCGAACCATTGTAGCGTCCTGCTACCACTTTGCTAGGCTAAAGCGCCACAGATTTTGGGACATGCCTTAATCTCTACTTTTGGAGTGATTTGGCCGCTGACGGCATCGCTGGGCGATGTACTCGCGCGGATGGGGCCGCTCGTTGTACCATAGCTGCAACTGACTCGTAAGGAGTATCCATGCCCATTCGCATTCCCGACGCCCTCCCTGCCGCCGCGCAGCTCGAGAGCGAGAACATCTTTGTCATGACCGAGTACCGCGCGCTGCACCAGGACATCCGCCCGCTGCGCGTGCTCATCCTCAACCTCATGCCCACCAAGATCGCCACCGAGACGCAAATCATGCGCAAGCTCTCCAACACGCCGCTGCAGGTGGAGGTGGACCTGCTGCGCACCAAGACGCACGAGGCCACGCATGTGAGCGCCGGCCACCTGGAGACGTTTTACCGCACGTTCGACGACATCCGCGACATCCACTACGACGGTCTAATCATCACGGGCGCGCCGGTGGAGCAGATGCCGTTCGAGGAGGTCGACTACTGGCCCGAGCTCTGCCAGATCATGGATTGGTCCACCACGCACGTGCACTCTACGCTGCATATTTGTTGGGGCGCGCAGGCCGGCCTGTATCACCACTACGGTATTCAGAAGCACGACCTGCCGGCAAAGACGAGTGGCGTGTTTGAGCATTATCTGGTGAAGCCGCAAAGCCCGCTGGTCCGCGGCTTTGACGACCGTTTCTATGCCGTGCATTCGCGCAACACCGATGTGCGCCGCGAGGACGTGGAGGCCGAGCCGCAGCTCGAGGTCGTGGCCGTGTCCGACGAGGTGGGCCTGTACATCGTCAAGTCGACCGACAGCCGTCGCTTCTTTGTCTTTGGCCATCCCGAGTACGATACCGACACGTTGCGCCTGGAGTACGAGCGCGACGTGAAGCGCGGACTCAACCCCCAGGTTCCGGCGCATTACTTCCCGAATGACGACCCCACGGCCGAGCCGCGCAACGTCTGGCGCAGCCAGGCTCAGCTGTTCTACACCAACTGGCTCAACTACTACGTCTACCAGACCACGCCCTACGACCTGGCCCGCGCCGGCGAGGAGCACTAGGCTGCGGCCGTGGTTGCGACTGTGGCTGTGCTCGCGGCGTGACGAGCGTGGATTTTCGGACACACGAGCGTGGATTTTCGGACGTTTACAAATCGAGCGTGGATAATCTCCCACTTTTGGCTTGAAACTAGACTCAAAACGGGAGATTATCCACGCTCATTTTTTATATGTAGATGCCGATGGCTCGGCTAAGAGGCGGTGCGTGCAGAAGCAAAGTCGCATTTGGCGTGGTCTTGAATCTCGACGGGTTTTTCTTTCTGATAATCCAATGGACCAAGGCATCGAATTGTGGAGACAGGGACCTCTCGACAACCGCCCTACCTGCAGATATAAGTCATCAGCCTAAAACGTCCAAAACCGTCAAGCATTTGGTCAGTGCCTGGACGGTATTTGGTCAGACTTCGCATGAAACCGTCTGGTACGTTTGCGCCGTTCCAAGATTTGGGAGGCGACATGGGAAACATGACGGCGAATCAAAGACTTAGAAGTCACATTAAAGCATGCGAACAGCAGATGAGTTGCGTGTACGCGCGCACGGCGGCGGAGGCAAAGCAGATTGAGCGGCGGGTGGCGGCGGGAAGTCTAGAGGCGGTCATGCCGGGGCTGTATGCGCGTCCGGATTATTGGTCCGAGCTCAAGTTTCGGCAGCGTTATCTGCATCGGGTACGGGCCCTTGCGCAAAAGCATCCCGACTGGACGTTTTGCTCCTATACGGCGGCTGTTATCTATGGCCTTTCGGTTTCGCATGCCAATTTGACGCACATCCATATCGCCGCGGCGCCGGCGCAATCGACGACGCCCGGCTCTCGGGTGATTCGCCATCGTTATGCTCGTCAAACACGGGCAATCCAGATGGATATTGCCGTGACCGATATCGATCAGACGATTGCGGATTGCCTGGTCGATGCGTCGTTTGTCGAGGGACTGATCATTGCGGACTCAGCGCTTCATGAGCAGCTGTTGTCGATGGAGCATCTTGTTGAGACTGTCGACAATCTTGGCCTGAATCGTCGTGGTGTTGTGACGGCGCGCAGGGTTGCGCGGTGTGCCGATGGACTGTCGGAAAGCGGCGGCGAGTCCAAGGCACGCGCGCTGATGATCGAGCGCGGCTGGCAGACGCCGGAGCTGCAAGTTGAGCTGTTCGACCCAGTTGAGCCGGGACGGCCATATCGCGTTGACTACTTGTGGCGCGTGGGCGACCGGCTGATTATCGGTGAGTTCGACGGATTCGTTAAAAGCGAGAAAGCGGCGGAGGAGGGCAAGCTCGCAAAGGCGCAATTTGATGAACGTCAGCGCGAGTCGAGGCTTTCGCTGCTTGATAACTGCAAAATCGTGCGCTTGTGCTGGGATGATCTGAGGGACCCGTCAAAGCTCGATCGCAAACTCAAGGTTGCCGGCGTGCCGCGTGTGTGCTGAGGCGGTTGCAGAGCGTTGAGCCGCACGAGCGTGGAAATCCGAACGGACGAGTGTGGAAATCTGGACGCGCATTGGTTAAGCGTGGATTTTCGGACACACGAGCGTGGATTTTTGGACGCTTGTTGAATGAGCGTGGATAATCTCCCGTTTTTGACTCGTAAGGGGGCTCAAAGTGGGAGATTTTCCACGTTCATCTTGCGGGTGCGATACAACGGCGATTAGGCGCTGACGATGTGGGGTAGCGGCAGGTCGTGTGCGTCGGTGGGTACGTGGTCGACACGCTGTTCGTCAAAGGCGATGCCGATGATTTGACATACGGGTGAGAGCATGGGCAGGTAACGGTCGTAGCAGCCGCCGCCATAGCCCAGGCGCGCGCCGGCGCGGTCGAATGCTACGAGCGGCGCGATAATCATGTCGAGAGCTTCGGCAGGCACGATAGGGAAGCGGCTGCTGTCGATGTCCATGGCCGTGAAGGCCCGCGTGGGGTGGGCGATAAACGGAGCCGCGGAGGCATCGCCGGCGGCAACTGCCCGCATGCACATGCGCTGGCCACAAGCTGCGGCGTCTGTTGCCGAGAGCATGCACGGATAGGCCACGCGCCAGCCGCGTTTGGCGGCCGCAGCGGCAAACGCGGCTGGGTCGACCTCGGAGCCCATCGCGGCATAGATGGCAACGGTGTGCGGCGCCGCGGCATCCAAGCGATCCAACAGCTCAACAAGCCGCGCACAGATAACGGCAGACTTCGCTGCTCGCACATCCAAATCAATCGCATCGCGCCGGGCAATCACCGCCTGCCGCAATCCATCCTTGTCCATCCCAACCTCCTCTAGCAAACCTGCCAAAAAGGGACAGGTTTATTTTGGCAGGTTTTATCTGGGTAAACAGCAAAAACAACCACGAAGGGGACACACGCACCTTCGTGGTGGTCTGTGCTGTGATGGGCGTCTGCGGCGGTTTGTCTCGATCTGTAACAGTAACTCGGCAAAATTGGACTTAGATGTTACAGATTGAGACAAAAGGTCGGCGTCGTCTGGAAACGTCTCGATCTGTAACATCTGGAGCCGATATTGCCGTTTAGATGTTACAGATCGAGACAAACCGCCGCGGTGGGCTGCGCCGCCCCGCTCAAGCCGCAGAAAAAAGGTAGATTTTCGGGCATGTCCCAAAAATCTACCTTGGTGCGTTAGCCCAGCAGGTCGACTACGTTGAAGCCGGCGTTGCTCTTGGCGATGACGTCGCGGCCGCCAAAGACGCAGGTGGGTGACTCGGCTGCGATGCGCGTTACGTCGGCGCCGAGCGAGCGAAGCTCACCGGGCGTGGCGGCGAGCATCTGGGCGCGGCGCTCCTCGCGCGCATGCGGATCGAGCCCGGCCAGGTAGGTCGTGTTGCGGCGCTTGGTGAGCGCGTACGGCTTCACCGGCGCGTCCATGCCGCTCACGCAGCTCACGATAAAGCCCTCAAAGGCGGCCTCGTCGGGATCAAAGCTGCCGAGCCATTCGCCCGCGCGCGCCACGCGCTCAATCGAGGGGTCGATTGCCGGGTCGCGGTAGGTGTAGAACGCCGCCTGACGCTCGCCGGCCGCGCGGAATCCGCAGCCGTACGCGCCGCCCTTCACGCGGATCTCGTTCCACAGGTAGTCGTAGGAGAGCGCGTTGGCAGCTACGGCCCAAGCGCCCGTCACGTCAATGCCCAGACGGCGCGGGTCGCACGCGCGCGCCGCAAAGCAGATATCGCTGGGGATGACAAAAGCCTCGTGACGGTCGCGCGGCGTCGGCACCACGAGCGCGTTGCGGCCGGCATCGGCGCCGTCGCCCGCGCCAAGCCCCAGGTCGCCCGCGGCATCCCAGTACGCGTCAAAGTCCTCATCGCTGCCGGTAAAGCTTGCCAGGCAGCCGTCGGCCACAAAGATGCGCTCTGCCAGCTCGGCAAGCTTGGCACGCAGGTCGTCCAGTCGCTCGTCAAAGTGGTCGAGCAGATCGCGCAGGAACAGGTAGAAGTCCACGCCCGAAAGCTGCTCGCGCACCACGGCCGAAGGTGAGCCGTAGCTCATCGCGCGACCGAGCGCCGCCGAGTGGCCGTTGTTGATAAAGCCCTGCTCAAGCCCAATGCGAATCTGCGTAAGCACGTCGCGCACGCGGTCGGCGTCGGCATCGAGCAACAGCGTGCTCGACCACACCTCGCGCGGCAGGCTCGCCAGCGCGTCGATCTTTTCGGACAGGGCGCCGGCGCTCACCAGCAGGTAGGGGCGCACGCCGTCCACTTCGGGCTGCGTCATGACCTCGGTCGTAAAGCTCAAAAAGCCGAGCTTGCCAGCGAGCAAGTTGTCGAGTTCCTCGGCCGAATGCTCGCGCGTGGGCAGCTGCTTGAGCAGGCGGCAGAGCAGCGTCACGTAGGGCAGGTCCTCAAATGCGACGCGGCTCAGGTCGAAGTACTGCATGGCGTAGGCCAGGCGGTTGGTGGGGATGCCGTGGCGCAGGCAGGGGATGGGCGCGGTCGTGTCCACAACGAGCGGCGGCTCGGGGCGCGCCTCGCCAATGTCGGATACACGCAGGCGCGGCAGCGTGGCCTTGTCCTCGGGCGTGTCCTCGGCCTCCTGCGCGGCACGCAGCACGGCCGTGCGCTCGACCACGTCGGCCAGCTCGGCATCGGTCATGGCATCGCGCTTGGCAGCCAGCTCGGCAGCTTCGGCACCCTCCGCACCCTCGGCAGCGTCCACCGGAACCAGCTCGACCAGCGCCATATGGTCGTTTTCCAGCACCAGCTCGCGCAGCAGGTCCTCAAAATAGCTGCCGTCCAGCTCATCGCGCAGTTCCTCGTACACCGGGCCGTACTTGAGTGCCAGCGTCGCGGAGTCGTCATCGTAGAGCCAGGTGCTCAGCGCGTCGCACGCAATGGCCACGCCGTCGGCGATGCCATAGTCGCGCTGGCGCAGGTCGTACTCGTTGCTGCTGATGATGGCCTCTAGGCGCTCGCGCGGAACGCCGTGCTCACACAGGTCGCGGCAGGCGTCCTGGAACACGCGGCGCAGCTCGCGCGCTACGCCGGGCTGCGCATTTTGCAGCATGATGAGCTCGTAGGGCTGCAGGCTCTCGGCTGCGGTGTAGCTCACTACGTTGCCGCCCAGGCCTGCCGCCAGAATGGCCTTCTTAACCGGTGCTTCGTTGGAGCCCAGCAGTGCCTCGAACAGGATATCCGCCGCGATCGTGCGCTTGCGGTCGAGCGCGCTGCCCAGCACCAGACCCAGGCCTACCAAGGCGTTCTCGGGCGTGGTTGCCATCTCGACGCGCTTATACTCGCAGGTCACAGGCTCCTGCACGTCCAGCGGATTGGGCGCCAGCGTGGACGGGTCCTCGCCGGCGGCAACGGCAGCGTCCATGCGGCGGCTCGCGGCACTCGGCTGCGACAGATAGCGCTCGTCCAAAAACGCCAACGCGCGGTCCACGTCCAGGTCGCCGTAGAGCGTGATGTAGGAGTTGGAAGGATTGTAGTGGCGCGCGTGCGTGTCCAGGAACTGCTCGTAGGTGAGCGCGGGAATCGCGCGCGGGTCGCCGCCGCTCTCGTGCGCATAGGCGGTGTCGGGATAGAGCGCGGCGTTGACGGCGTCGTCCAGCACGCTCATGGGGTCGGACAGCGCGCCCTTCATCTCGTTGAACACCACGCCGTTATAGCGCAGCGTGCCCTCGCGCAGGCTCGCGGAGCTGCCGTCGCCCTCGGCGCCCTCCGGCAGGTCCAGCTCGTAGTGCCAGCCCTCCTGCTCAAAAATGGTGGGCTTGGTGTAGATGGCCGGGTTGAACACCGCGTCCAGGTACACGTCCATCAGGTTGTACAGATCCTGCTCGTTGGTGGTGGCAACGGGGTAGATGGTCTTGTCGGGGTAGGTCATGGCGTTGAGGAACGTCTGCATGGAGCTCTTGATCAGGTCGACAAACGGCTCCTTGACGGGGAACTTGGCCGATCCGCACAGCACCGAGTGCTCAAGAATATGGAACACGCCGGTGGAATCGGCCGGCGGCGTCTTAAAGCCAATGGCAAAGGCCTTGTTTTCGTCGTCGCACGCCAGGTACAGCAGGCGAGCGCCCGATGCGGTGTGGCGCAGCACGTAGGCGTCCGAGTCGAGCTCGGGCACGGTCTCGCAGCGCTCGACGGCAAAACCGTGGCAGGTGGTACCGGGCACCAGCAGCGCGGCAGCAGCGGCGCGCGGGTCGGTTGAGGTGGTGGGCATATGCAGTCTCCTTTGACGCCCCAGCGGGGGCGAATCGAGTCGAATCTTCGAGAGTATACCCATATGGGGCCGCGGCTCTGCGGCGAACTGGAGACGATGTGGGTGGACTAGCCTAGCTAGGTTGATAACGAATGCCGCGGGTAGCCGCTGCACCCCACTAAAGTGAAATAACACCCCGTTTACCGAATCATTTAGGAAATATATGGACTCCTAAAAAGTTCTAATACAATATAAGTTATCTAGCTATAAGCTGCTGATTCCTTGCAAAGGTATGGTTGATATGGTTGAAGCAAATAGCGTTATC
The DNA here is from genome assembly GCA_958346165.1 of uncultured Collinsella sp. The sequence continues at coordinate 8,369 of CATVQO010000046.1, forward strand.
CCCCTGTACAAACAGATTGTTCGTGCGCTTTCTGATTCGATCGCCAACGGCACGTACCGCCCGGGAGATAAGCTTCCGACCGAGGCGGAGCTCATCGAGCAATTTGGCGTGAGCCGAATAACGGTTCGCTCCGCAATTAAAGAAATGGAAGATGCTGGGCTTGTTGAGAGGGCCCGCGGCAAGGGCACGTTCGTTTCGTCGGACACACAGATGTATGCCGCGGACGACCGTGAGAGCTTTACCCATTCGTGCCAGCTTGCGGGAAAACAGGCGTCTACCAGGGTTCTCGCAATGGGCTGGGACTTCCCAAGCCTGCGAGACGCGAAGTTCCTGGGCGTAGACGATACCCAAAAGGTATTGCGTAGTCGTCGTCTGCGCCTTGTGGATGACAAGCCCACGATGCTGGAAACCAATAGCTATTCCGCTGCGCTTTCTTTTTTGGAGCATGAATCCCTCGAGGATTCGCTGATGGCGGTACTCGATCGCCAGGGGATCAAGATGGGCCCCAACACGCGTACGCTCGAGGTCTGCTATGCGAGCGAGCTCGAGGCGGCATACCTTAACGTGGAGCTGGACTCTCCGCTGCTTCTGTTTGTCGATAGACGTTATGCTCCAAGCGGCGAGCCGCTTTTCATCTCCCGTCAGGTGTACTGCACCGAGCGACTGAAGTTCTATCTGTAAGCAAGGGCGGCCGTTCTGTAAAAGGAGCGGCCGTTTTACCGACCAATTGTTACCGTTCGCGGAATTAGAGAATTAACGCACCGCAAAAAGGAAATTGCTTATATACTTTGTTATGACAATATAGTACGTCTTATTGATATTGGAGAACTATGAATAAGATATTGCTAGCGAGTCATGGTTATCTCGCCCAAGGTATGAAAAGCTCTCTGGAGATTCTGATGGGCGCCAACGACCGAATCGAGTGTCTGTGCGCCTATGTCGATGACGACACGAGGGATGTCGCAGCGCTTATCGATGCTTGGATGGAGTCGAAGGATCCGGCCGACACGTGGTTTGTCGTAACTGACATCTTTGGCGGTTCCGTAAACAACGAGTTCATCCAGAGGCAGGCCGCCGGATCGTTTACGTTGATCGCCGGAATGAACTTGCCGCTGCTGGTGGAAATGGTTACACAGCTGGACTTCCTGGATGCGGACAAGGCCAAAGCCGCGGTCGAGGGATCGCGTTCGTTTATCCAGCTTTGTGAGGCGGCGGATATGCTCGCCGATGTCGAAGAAGAAGAGTTCTAGCTCAAGCTTCAACGAATAATTCAATCCTGTCATTACCTTTATTACGTGTGGAGATGATTTTGATGATTAAGCTTACGAGAGTTGATTACCGACTGATTCACGGCCAAGTTGCCATGTCTTGGACGCATGCGCTGGATGTCGATTGCATCCTGTGTGCCAGCGATGCCGTGGCAAAAGACGACATGAGAAAAGCCGCTTTGAGGCTGGCTCGTCCCAACGGCGTGAAGCTCGTCATAAAAGACGTAAACGCTGCTATCGAGGCGCTCAACAGCGGCGTCACCGACAAGTATTCGCTGTTTATCATTGTCGAGACGATCGAGGATGCCTATCGCCTTGCTAAGGGTTGCAAAGACATCAAGGAGATCAATTTGGGCGGAACTCGAAAGACTCCCGAGACCACGCTTCATCCGACCCCCGCGATCTTTGCGACCGAAACCGATGCCGAGCATATCCAAGAGCTTGTCAACGATGGCGTGGTTATCGAAATCCGTCAGGTTCCCAATGACTCAAAGGTACTTGCCAAGGACGTTTTCTAGCTGGAAACATGCCATTGTCTAGCATTTATTAACCAGGTCCTCCTTTCTTAAGCCCGTCGACCATTTGATCGGCGGGCTTTTTATTAAAGAAAAATCAAAAAAATCTGAAATAGTTCTTGCATAGTTAGTTATATAAAGTATTATAACGTCATGGGATGAATGAAGGGTTCATCCAAGTGAGTTAGGAGTAAGGGATGTTCAATTTCGATGAGCCTCGTTACGAGAAGGT
>CATVQO010000047.1 GCA_958346165.1 uncultured Collinsella sp.
GGTCGGAGGGGTGGCTTTGTAAAGCCGTTTGTCTCCACCCGCGTAGCGGGTGGTTCAAAGCTGGCCGCTGCGCGGCCAGCAGACTAAAGTCTTGAAACGGAAAAGGGCCGCGCACCCAAATGGATGCGCGGCCCTTTAGCCATGAATGCGAGTGATTCCGCGGCGAGCTATTTACTCAGCAGCCTCGGTGGTCTCGGCCTCGGCAGCGGCCTCCTCGACGGGAGCCTCGGCGGCCTGCTTGGCAGCCTCCTCGGCGAACTTAGCGGCACGCTTAGCCTTCTCGGCAGCCTTAGCCTCAGCGGCGGCCTTGCGAGCGGCCTCGGCCTCAGCAGCCTTGGCAGCCTTGGCAGCCTTGGCCTCCTCGGCCTTCTTGAGCTGGGCGGCAGCGGCGCCACCGAACTTGTCGGCGAAGCGCTGGACGCGTCCACCGGTGTCGACGAACTTCTGCTGGCCGGTGTAGAACGGGTGGCACTCGTTGCAAAGCTCGACCTTCATCTCGGACACGGTAGCGTGCGTCTTGAAGGTGTTGCCGCAGGAGCACGTCACCGTGCACTCGACATACTGGGGATGGATACCCTGCTTCATGGTAGGACTCCTTATTGGTCAGGCGCTGGTTACCGATCAGCGCATAAGGCGTCTTGGTTTCCGACCAAGACAACAAACTCGGCTATGGTACCACGGCGCCGCGTGTCCCACAAAAGGTTCACGGTCTTTTCGGAACGACACGAATCTGACCCATCGAAACACACCTCCACCGTTCCTTCAACTGGGAAAATGCCGTCCCCGGGGCCTGAGAAGGGCCCCGGGGACGTTCGACTGACTGCGGGAACGGCCTTTCCGCTCAATGTGTTCGACTGAGATCGGAAATCAACCAAACTGAACTAGGTTCAGTTGACATGGTTAAAAACGAGGGGCGACGCTTTTGCGTCACCCCTCGTCCCGGCCGGTTGCTTTAGTTGTACACACGGTAGTTACACTTGAACTGGGTTATGTGTCCATAGTTGGAGCGGTACCAACCCGACGTATAGCTGATTGCCTCTGCGCCTAGATAGTCGTAGCCCTTGTTGTAGCGAAGCTGACGGTAGGTCGTGTCGTACTCTGCTACGTAAAACGTGTCTCCAGAGAAGGCTTTGTACCGGTCCTTAACCGTCGAAGCCATGTACGCGGGTTCGACATCGCCTTTCTCCCCGTTGAGCGCATAGACGGGTGCCGCGATTCCGCATAAAGCCGTTGCCACGAGGATGGCGTAGACAGCCATGCGCGACGCATTGGACTTCAGCTGTTCAAATAGTTTCATGTCATTCACCTCGCTCGTATGTATCGAGGTATTCCTGCTTGAGCGTCTGCGAGGACGACTTGATCTTTTCCACGAGCGTGCCGGCCTCGATGAAGTAGAACGAGTTGGTGAGGTCTGCCAGGTCGTCGAGCAGGTGGCTTGAGATGAGCACGCTTCGTCCCCGCGCCACCTCGCTGCGCATCGCGTCGCAGGAGGTTTTCCGCTTTCCCGGATCGAGGCCGTTCAGCGGTTCATCGAGGATGAGGTACGGGCAATCGGTCGATATCGCCATGGCAAGCTTTACCTGCTGCTTCATTCCTGTCGAGAGTTTACGGGTCGGCTTGTCGAGATATGGGGAGATTCCGAGGGAGCTGCAGAGCGAGTCGATGTCGGCGGCCGATTTCCACGCCTCCCTAACGAAAGCAAGGTGCTCGATGGCCGATAGCGTGGGATAGAGATCCGCGCTGCCCGAAGAGCTCAGGTAGACGAGTTCTGCAAATTCGGCTGATCGACGTTGGCAGATTCCGTCTGCCGCCAGGCTTCCCGAGCGGATGCGGGTGGGAAATTGGCCCGACAGCGCTTCAAGAAGGGTGGTTTTCCCCGAGCCGTTGGGAGCAACGAGGCCCGCCGCCGTTCCCGGGCTCAGGAAAAGCGATCCGATTGAAAGTATCGTCGTGCTTCCGTATCCCACGCTCGCGTCTAGAAGCTCGAGCCCATGGTGCCTTTTCGCGGGTCCAGACTGTTTGGGCGAACGTGCCGCAACGGCGCCGACCGCAAAAAAGACCGCGATGTATATCAGGGCCACGGCAAGCATCGATGCTCTGCCTGAACCGGAGCCAATGAATTCCGTCGGGAAGCATCCCGCGTAACCCGTTGCCTCGATAGGCGAGAACACGGCCAGCGGCAGGAGATTGAGCGCGGCGTTATGCTCCAGCGCCGAATCGGACAGTAACGGGAATACCGGGGCCGCGACAAGCAGCGCGGAGGCAAGGGGGCCTGCGAGGACGCGCCTCGTTGCGGTCGATAGGACGACGGAACAAACGGATATCAAGGTTCCGCCCGCAAGCAGCGCGAGAAGCAGGGCTGTGAAGACGTCTCCCGCGGTCGTGGTGGCAAGCGCGCCGTCATGGAAGAAGGCGATCGGGTACCCAATTTGCCCGAAGCCGTTTAGGGCCAAGGCGCAAATGCCCCCGGGTGCGAGGCCGGCGAGGAGCATCGCGGTCCCCGCGCCGATTATCGAAAACACGATCTGGATAAGGCGCCGGAATTTGGGCGCGGGCGCCTTCGCCGCCAGGGTCCCGGGCCTTGTGGCGCCGAGCACGAGTATCGACGAGAGAAGGAAGGGGATGAAGGGAAGGAAAGACGGCGCCGTGGCAATGGCGTAAGGCAGGAAGGAAAGGAATGGCAGGTCGTTTGCGGAGGCCGGGATATCCGTGATGCCGGAGCTGCTCAGGGCACGGCAATATGCGAGCGCTGCGTCATTGGTCTCTCGGTCTCCCACGATGGACCCGGATTGGAAGCCTTCGCCCATGAGCGCGTAGTAGCTCTCGGCAGAATCGAGAAAGGCGGCGTCGGTTTGAGCGGCAAGGGCGGCGTTCGCGTATCTTGCAAGCTCCGCGTCGACTTGCTGCTCTGGCGATAGGTCTATGCCGTTGGCTTGGGGTGCACGCGTATTGAATGCGTCGACAAAGCCCTGCATGCCCTGCTTCATAAAGAAGGGCCCGTAGATGGGTGAATTGAACGCAATGGGGATGGAGAAGGCTGCAGCGAGAACGAGCGTAGAGATCCATACGGCCCTGTCTCTTAGGATTAGTTTGAGAAGAAGTCGACAGTACATTTAGAAGCACCTACATTTCTCAAAGCATCGTTAGATTAATAATGACAGACCGAATGAAGATGCGTGCGACGGGGGCGAGGCGAATGGCTGAGCGGTATCGATATGCGGGTTCAACGGTATCACATTGGCCACATAGATTTTTAACTTGCATTTCTACCCGCCCTTTTCGTAGAGTCGCCGATACGTGCTTAGCGCACCCTCGGCGCGTCCGGCAGGCTTTGCGAAATGGGATCCAGGAGACTTCGGCGCAGCATCATCTTGCGGAATGCTTCTAATGAGCCTCCCATCCTTCAAAAACAGAATCTCATCGCACAGCCTATCGACCGAATCCAAGATGTGGGATGACATGATGATGCACGTACCAGAATCGGCCAGCTTCCTGAGAATCTCGGAATGCAAGTCCACCCTGCTGGGGTCGAGCGCGTTCATGGGCTCATCTAATAGAAGGTACCGCGCGCCCGTCGCATACGCAATCGCCAGGGTAAGCTGCTGCTTCATGCCCTGGCTCAGAGTGCGGATCCTCATCTTCGCGAACTCGCCTATCTGCGTTTGTTCCACTATCTCTTCGATATCGCGAGCATGCGGCCACATATCGCAAACCATCTTGAGGTGATCTTCCGCACGCAATCCGGGATACAGCAGCGTCCCCTCACCAGGTGCATAGAAGATCATAGAACGGACCTCTCTCGCACCCGTACCCTGCACCTCATCCAGAACGATGCTCCCGTCCACGCGAGGACCCGGCAAACCTGCCATCGCACGCAGCAACGTCGTCTTTCCATGCCCGTTCGGAGCGACGAGACCGTAGACCGTACCCGGGGCAAACTCAGCGTTCACCGAATCTACGAGCACCTTCTTTCCATAAGAGATCGTCAGCGTTTGAAGGTCAATCATCGAGATCATCCCCTTTCGATCTTTGGAACACTCAGGCGCACCATCAACGGAGATACGGCGCCCAAGACCACCAGCAGAGCGCCCGATGCGCCGACGACCTCTCCAAAAGGCATCGCGTTCGTCCCTCGCCCAAGGAACCCAATCGTCCCCACCTGGGAAGCGGGATCAAACGAGGCGAATGGAGCCAGCAGCGCGACGCCCATGCCCACGCTTTCAACATGAGCGCTCAACGAACCCAACACCAAGAGAACCGCGCAAACCATTCCGGTGACAACGGGGTTGCGGCTAATCGCTGCTGTCAACGCAGCGACGACGGAAATCACGCCGTATGCCATGACCAGCAACGGAATACTGCACAACACCGCCTCCCCCACCATGGACGTTGTCGAAGCTCCCGCCCGAATGAGAGCGACGGGATACTCCGATCCACCCGCACCGTTCTTAATCACGGACACAACGACAGCGGGAACCATCGACACCAAAAGCAGCACCAAGCCAAGCAGGAGAGCCAGCGCAACAGCCGTCAGAAAACGCACATGCGCTGTTGCGGGGATCTGGAGAACCAGAAGGGAACGACACTGCAGGTGGGTACACGCGAGCGATGTGACAACCACGGGCAACAGCAAAAATAAGGAGGGAAGCGCTGCCTGGAGATACGAAAGGAGGATTAATGGGGGCATCTTCGTACTTAACTCGTAAACCTTGGGGTCCGGCAAGCTCGCGATCGACTCAAGCAGAAGGGCGCGCGCCTCCGCACGAGAAGGAGTCTCCGGCTCGATTCCGATCGATTGCAGGAGAGTCGCATCTGCCGCGCCCAGCTCACCTCGAGCGCGCTCGTACGTCGCAAGGCTTCGAAACCCCTCCGCAGGCATAGGCGCGTACACGAAACCCGAAAGAGCATCCCGCATGTCTTCCAGGGCCGCTTTGCCCTCGACGTCCATATTCGCAGCGTTCTGCTCTAGATACCGATCTATTGAACGGAGCTCCCCATCCCTATACCGAACAGCGGAAACGTTATCAGCGTCAGGAAACATCTCGACCAGAGCCGGGGCCAGCATCGTCGTCGACATTGCAATCGCGCATACGGCGAGGGTAGGAGAACGCAGGAGCAGTTTCCCCATCGTTCTTACGTATGCAACGGCGGAGGCACAAGCGCTCGAACGAGTTGCCGTTCTCGATGCAGTGAAGGAACCTCTCTCAAGACAAATCGGGGGTATCGGGCACGCGCAGCCGCTCTTTCCAGCAACGCAAAGCAGGCTAATTGCCAGCACCTCGATCCCGATTGCGCATACGAGGGCAATCGCGCCACGCTCGAAGCAAAGTCCAGGCAGATTCACTATCTGCGTTGTCGGGTACGGGCTATAGGCGCCGACGGTCAACTCAGTGTTCGCATACGTAAGGGGATTCAACAGGGCGAACTCACGTAAAGCGATGGATCTTCCGTAATACCCGGGAACCATCGTCACCCCCATCAGGGCACATACGAACACGATTCCAAGCGTAGGGTTATTGGCAATCTTCACGGCAAGGTGAACGACAAGCGAGATGAACGCTGCCACCAAGAATTGCAAGATGGCCGTCTGCGCGAACACCAGCCAAGCCGGTTTGATAACCGGAGTCGCATATTGAATGTAGCCTATCGGATAGAACGGCGAGCCCGGGCCATTCTTCACAAGCGCGGCGATTATCCCTGGAAGATTGATGGCGAGGACGGCAAGCATTGCAAAAACACTCGCCTATACGCTCGATGCAACAAGTCTACCCAGCTCGCCCATCGGTGCCTGGATGATGAGCTTTTCACGTTTGTTAAGACGCGCGGCAAGGAACGAGACGGCAACGGCCGTTGCGACCCATAGCAAGTACTCCTTCGATCCGTCATAATAGGTGTACTCTCCATCCGATATCTGCAGAAACGGAAGTAGGGGAGAGAGCGGTGCCAAGATAAGACGTCCCGCGGCAAGAGGGTACAGAAGCGCGGGCATGCTTGATGAAGAGGTATAGACACCGTCCTCCCCCGCATTCACAAGCGCATCCGCATAGGATGCTGACAATTCCTGCTCAACACGGGTTATTCCCGACTCGAGGTATTCGACCCGTCCGTCGATGCCAGCCGCGCTCCTGAAGACGGGCAGAGCACAAAGAACCATCAACGCAACAACGACAACACAGAGCGACCTGGAGGAGAGAAGCGACCTAAAGATCGCCTTCGAGATTTTGAGCATATTCATCGCCAACCTTAACCTCATCCAGTCGGAACAGAGGGGCCGAACAAAATGCTCGGCCCTTATTACTTGCCGGCAAAGTCAATTTAACATAAACTGTTAAAAAGTAACCTGAGTTTTTTAAATTCTTCGGAGGTTATTATGAGTTCCGACAATCGCACTCCCCGGCTTCATTCCTTCCGCATCGCATGTGCGATAGCCTCTGCGACCCTTTGCGCCACCGCCATCGCACAAGTGGCGTTCTCCTTAAAGCCAGCAATCGAAATGCTCGACAACCCTGTAATTGCAGACTCCCCCGCGTATCCAGCCCTTGCGATCTCGACATTGGTCCCTGCCGTCATCGGTATCGCTACGACCATCCTCAGCGCCGTTCTCGTGTGGACGATCAAGAGCGCAGACCCCTTCAAGAAAGGGTCTGCGACATGTTTGAAGGTGCTCGGCATTCTCTTCGTTGTTCAAGCTGCCACCAGCCTCTACGCCGGCTCACTCAAAACCTCCGTTTCGATGTTTGGCGGCGAGGGGGCCGTCGGCGCCCAAGAGATCGCTTCATCATTCGATTGGACCTCTCTGGTTCTCGGCATCGTCCTGTTCATGCTTTCCCAGCTCTTCTTGTACGCCCGAGAGCTGTACCTCGACTCCGACGAGATTGCGTAAGGAAACGCCATGCCCGTAATTGTTCGCCTCGACAAGATCATGGCCGAGCGAAAGATTTCCTCGAACGAACTTGCCGAAAGGATTGGAACCACGCCCGTGAACCTGTCCCGTATTAAAAAAGGGCATATTCGCGGCATTCGCTTCAACACACTCGAGCAGCTATGCCTCGCCCTTCGTTGCCAACCCGGAGACCTTCTCGAAGTCATGAGCGAAGAGGATGCCCGAAAGGAGTTCGGACTCGATTGGTCCGCCGAGGATTAGAGGGCGGTCGTACTCGCCCTGCACACGGGGATGCGAATCGGCGAGGTCTGCGGCCTTCGGTGGTGCGATGTGGATTTCGAGACGGGCCTGATCTCGATCAGACACTCGGTGGCGTACGCGAAGGGAATGGGTTCGTTCATCAAGGACACCAAGACCCATGACGCCAGGGGTATCCCCATCGACCCGGTCGGCCTACTCCCCTTCCTGAAGGAGACCCACGAGATCGACTGCGGAAAGCTGCGCTTGCGCGGCCTTACCGGGGCGGTCGAGATCGGGGACTGCTACATCCTGTCGGAGCCGGGCGCGACCTTCGCGACGACAAGCTATATCCGCAGGGCGTTCAAGACGTTCTCGGAGACCAACGGCCTCATGGGCACCAACGACGAGCTGATCACGTTCCACGGCCTTCGCCACACGTTCGCAACGCAGTGGATCCGCCAAGGCGGCGATATCAAGGCGCTCCAATCGATCCTCGGCCACAAGGACGCCATGGCGACGCTCAACGTCTACGCCGACATCGAGCCCATCTCCAAAATCCATAACATGCTGCGCGCCACGCCGTGCCTTTGGCGCGGGCACCTCGGGCCGAGGGTCGATCCGGGTCCCATGTTCCAACAGAGGATCCAGGAGTCCATCGAGACGCTCCAGGCGTTCGGCTACGGCATCACCGAGCCGGACGACCGAAATATCGCCATACGCGACGTGAAGACGAACAGTTGGCTCTAGCTCACCGAGTACGCGGCAGTGCTGGGCCCATCCCAACTGAGGTCACGGTGGTCCGATAGGGGCGCCGCCCGCGGCATGCGCCGCGGAGCGGTATCCCCTACCGAAGGGCGGGGATGCCCTCCGCTTCCAGTTCGGAATCAGCCGTCGGAGGCGTTCGGCTGACTGCGGGAACGGCCTGTCCGCTCAATGTGTTCGGCTGAGATCGGAAATCAACCCAACACGAGCCGGACACGCGCCAGACGGCTCTTCCCCGTACGGCCTTCCCCCTTACGCTCATGTTGCAGGCATGTAACGCCGCAGCGAGCGCGCCTTTTTTGCGCCAGACAGGTACAATGATGAACACTGTACCGTAGCGGAGCGCCCCCGCGCGCCGCAACCACGCGAAAGGGTTTCCCATGGCCGAGATCTCGTCCTCCCGCATCGTCATCACCGTCCTTGGCAAGAACCGCCCCGGTATCGTCGCCGGCGTCACCCGTGTTCTGGGCGAGGCCAACGTCGACATCCGCGACATCACGCAGTCCATTATCGAGGACATCTTCACCATGACCATGCTGGCCGATACCGCCGAGTCCAAGCTCGACTTCGCCGAGCTGCAGAAGGCGCTGGCCGAGGCCGGCGAGCTTTCGGGCGTCAACGTGTCCATCCAGCGCGAGGACGTCTTTAACTTTATGTACCGCCTGTAGCGAACAAGCCGCTCGGGGCAGCTTGACGTCATATCGTCCAAGCGCGCGGCCCCAAAGCGGACCGGAGAGGAGCGCGCATGGCCTACGACGCCAAGAAAATCTACTACCGCTTCGACGATCACCTGAGCCGCCTGGTTCTGGATTACGAGGCGAGCCGTCAGATTTCGCCCGAAAGCGAAAACCTCTACCACGGCCTGCCGACCGCCCCGTACGACGAGGGCCTGTTTGTCGAGCACAATGTCAAGCGCGGCCTGCGCAATGCCGACGGCTCGGGCGTGGTCGCGGGCCTTACCCGCATCTCGGACGTGCACGGCTACAACAAGGTCGACGGCAAAGTCGTGCCCGACCAGGGTAAGCTTACGCTGCGCGGCTACAGCATCGAGGACCTGGTCAACAACGCCCAGGCCGAGAATCGCTACGGCTACGAGGAAGTCGCCTATCTGCTTATCACGGGTTCGCTGCCCAACAAGGAAGAGCTCGACGGCTTTTGCGAGCGCCTGGGCGCCTTTAGACATCTAAGCGACGAGTACGTTAAAGAGTTCCCTATGACCACGGTGTCGTCGAGCATCATGAACGTGCTCCAGCGCGCCGTGCTGCTGCTCTACGCCTTCGATGCCGAACCAGACGTGATCACGCCCGAGCACGAAATCGACGTCGCCATTTCCATGCTCGCACGTCTCCCGCGCATTGCCGCCTTCGCACACATGGCCTCGGTCGCCAAGCTTCGCGGCTCCGAGGTTCACGTGCCGCACCCCACGCCCGGTCTCTCCACCGCCGAGACCATCCTACAGGTCCTGCGCGGCGGCATGGCGTTCACCCGCGATGAGGCGATGCTGCTCGACGTTATGCTCATGCTGCATGCCGAGCACGGCGGCGGCAACAACTCCACCTTCGCTTGCCGCGTGCTGTCGTCTTCGGCCACCGACCCGTATTCCGCCTACGCCGCGGCTATCGGCTCGCTCAAGGGCCCGCGCCACGGCGGTGCCAATGCCAAGGTCGTGTCTATGCACGAGGACATCCGCGCGCATGTTTCCAACTGGGAGGACGAGGACGAGGTCGCGGCCTACCTGGGCAAGATCCTCGACAAGCAGGCCTTCGACGGCACGGGCCTCATCTACGGCATGGGCCACGCCGTCTATACGCTCAGCGACCCGCGCGCCGAGGTCTGCCGCCGTTACGCGCGCTCACTGGCAGCCAAGAAGGACTTGGGCGAAGAGTTCGCACTCATCGAGCGCATCGAGCGCCTGGCACCGCAGGTGATGCGCGACCACGGCATGACCAAGCCTATCTGCGCCAACATCGACCTGTACACAGGCTTTATCTACAAGATGCTCGGCGTGCCCGAGACGCTTTTTACGCCGCTTTTCGCCGTCGCCCGCATGGCCGGCTGGTCGGCACACCGCATGGAAGAGCTCTTCTGCGCGCATCGCATCATCCGCCCGGCATACCGTCCGGTGATCGAGCCGCTGGAATACAAGCCGCTCGCCGACCGCTAGGACGCGGACCGTTATAGAACCCGAGCGTGGCCAGGGCATCACCGCCCTCGGCCACGCTTTTTATGCCAG
>CATVQO010000048.1 GCA_958346165.1 uncultured Collinsella sp.
CGCATGCGCACCGCAAGCGGCGCATTCTGAAAGGAACGCTCGCGCGTCGAAGCAGAAAAAAGGTCGTCCATAGCCATCCCGTGTATCAATCAAAAACGTTTTCCACTAACAGTATACCGAATTAATACGAACTACCGTTCGTTAATATAGGTACGGTGCGGAAACTCCAGACCAGGGAACAGCTTGCTCGTCAGCTCGCAGAAATAACCGTCCGTCATGCTCGCGATATAATCCACCACGGCTTGATCCTTGTCGTCCTGCCAGGCATAGGTGCGATCATAGTAGGAAAGCTGCTGCTCAATGCGCGAAATATGGTGCTTAAAGATGTAAGAGGACTCGTCGCCACTGTTTAGATCCCGCAGGCAACGGTCGTAGAGCTTTACGAACGCCTCGCGCAGCTCCGCCTCGGAATCGCCTTCGATACCGCCCTTGCTATAGATCTTCTCGTAGTTCTCGCGCTTGGCTCGGCGAATTTCCTCAAACAGGTCCTCGCTCATCTCGATGCGCGGCTTACCATAGCTGTGCTCAACGATATCGATAGAGGCATGCGTGAGGATCCAACTGTTGTAGGCACCGCCCCGGCCATCATCAAAAGCGTCGGGCGAAAGCAGGCCCGCCGCGATCGCATCCTGACGGTCACGACCGACGTAGGCAAGAATATCCGAGATGCGAACGACGCAGCCCTCGAGCGTCATGGGACGCAGATGCTCAATTGCGCTATAGCCCGTGGCAATGCAATCCTCAACCGTCTGGTCAAACTGGTCAAAGGAGCCCATGTCCGAGAGCTCAAACACACGCTGCTCGTACTCGCCGTTATGGCATAGCACGCCGTCGAGCGTCTGGAGCGACACGTTGCGGCCATACAACGCGTCGAGCACGCGGACCGACTGCACGTTATGGAAAAAATAACGCCCCGTACGCTCGTGATAGATATCGTTGAGGAAGCGCTCGCCGGAATGGCCGAAAGGCGTGTGTCCCAAGTCGTGGCCCAGGCCAATCGCCTCGATCAGATCGCAATTGAGCCCCAGGGCGCGACCGATATCGCGCGCAATGCGCGAGACAAGCTGCACGTGCAAACCGCGGCGTGACAAATCGTCATTGCTACGAAAGCTAAAGACCTGCGTTTTGCCCGCATACCGGGTGTAAGCCGGAAGATGAAGTATCTTTTCGGTATCGCGCATAAACGCCGGACGCATAAGCGTGCCTTTGTCGGTAGTGCGATCAATACGACGAATGACCTGATCATCGTTGCAACGATACGGGTTGACATAGCCCGAAGCACGATCGGCGGCAATGCGCTCGACAAGCTCGGGCGACAACGCTGAGGGAATACGGTCCATGCGCGCCTTAATGACGGCCGTTTCTTGATTAGATTCCATGGCATGCTCCTTAAGAAGGATGCGCAATCGGTTACAAAGTGCAGCCCACGACCTCGATTATGGCAAAAATCGGCACTAAAAACGGGAGCAATGGCAGGGAGCGCGATTTTGTGAAGAGGCAGGAAAGGGCCAGAGCCAGGAGTGCGACGGCAAATGCCACGATGCCACCCATAGGGTCGAGCGTGCAAAGCGCGAAGAGCGCCTTGGCATCCCCCATGCCGATGCCCGGGATTTGGCGAAGACGACGCCAGAGGGACTCAGCCAGCACGAGAGCAAGATACACAATGACGGCAAGACCCGCGTGGTCAAGCGCTGTGTTCAAACCGAGGTCGAGCCAGACGCCTGCAAGAGCCGCCACCGCACATGCGCCGGCAAGCCCATTGGGAAACCGTCGCTCTCGGGCATCAATTGCCACGCCGGCAAAGATGCAAATCCAAAACGGGATATAGACCATCGGACGCCTCCTCGAGCTGCATCGCAAAAGCAAAAACCACCACAAAGGTGCCTGTCCCCTTTGCGGTGGTTTTGGTGGTGGTTATTTGGCGCCTTGCATGACCTCGTCGAGGGTGACGTTTACGGCATGCTGGGTAGGAACCCAGTCGACCTTCAGGAACAGCGCGGCCACCGTGATGGGGATATAGCTGAACATAAAGATCGGGAAGGTAAACAGGTTAGTCACCAGACGCCACTTTTGCGCGCAGTGAATATGCTTGTACTCAAAGATAGTCGTGAGCAGCGCCAGGATAAAGAAGGTCTGGTACATCATGGCAAAGGTCATAATGAGCGACGCGGCACAGGCCTGCATCTCGACTTCGGTAGCCAAAAAGCCGTGCGAGAGTCCACCCACGATCAGGAACGTCGCATTGGCGAGCATCGAGATGAGCGACAGCAGCATACCCGGGGCGATCGTCATGAACATGTCGTAGGCGGCAAAGCGATGGTAGCGGAACGTCGATTTGACAAGATGCTTGCCATAGGTAAAAAAGACCTGGTAGAAGCCCTTGGTCCAGCGCATGCGCTGTTTCCAGGATGCCTTGAACGTCACGGGCTGTTCGTCAAAGAACTCCGCCGGCGCATAGCCAATGCGAATGCCGTGAATGGCGCAGAACGTGGTGAACTGAATATCCTCGGTCAGCGTGTGGAACTGCCAGCCGTGCATGCCCTCGATAACACTGGCGGAGATGAGGTAGCCCGAACCCGAGACAGCGCAAGAAGTCTTGCAGATATTGCGCGCGTTGTTGAGAAAGCGCGCCTCGCGCAAATACCAGGTAGCATTAGCTGCCGAGATCCACGAGCTGCCAAAGTTCTTGGAGTTGCGATAGCTCGTGACCACATGGAATCCCTGGTCAAAGGCATCGTTCATCTTGGACACGTAATCGCGGGATATGACGTTATCAGCATCGAAAATAAAGTAGCCCTCAAACGTGTCGGGATACTCGTTAAGGATGCGGTCAAAACCAAAGTCCATGACCCAGCTCTTACCCTTGCGGGCCAGGTCGTTGCGCTCATAAACGATGGCGCCCGCCTCGCGCGCGAGCTGCGCCGTGTTGTCGGTGCAGGCATCGGCGACCACGAAGACCTCGATAAGCTCGGACGGATAATCCTGGTCCTTGATGGAGCGAACGAGGTTGGCAATCACGGCCTCCTCATTATGCGCCGCGATAAAGAAAGCATAGCGATGGAGTTTTTTGGCCTTAGGAGGCGCGACCTCGCCACGAAGAGCGCCAATGACAAAGAAGACCACCTGGTACAGAAAGCAGACCGTGAGCAGCGTGACGACAATCTGGTTGAAGATCACAATGGGTGTGTTGGTTTGTAAAAAGGCGAGCATGCAGGCTCCCGAGAACGCGTTACGTAAACAACCGTATATCTTACCGCAGGCTAATCGAGTTCAAGAAACCACCTAATACTGGCTAGACTTCGAGAAGACCGAGCTGCGGAACAATTTCATCTCCAATGGCCGTGCGACCGAGCGAGCGCGGAGCCAGATCGTCGAGAACCGCAGCGAGATCCCACGGCAACTCGTCGCGGCACTCAATGCGCTCCCCCGTCACGGGATGGTCGAACGCCACGCGCCAGGAATGAAGGAACTGCCTGGTCAGGCCCTGGTCGGCGCGCGCATCGCACTTGCCGTAGAGTGGATCGCCCACGCAGGCGTGGTTGATATGACGCATATGCACGCGAATCTGATGTGTGCGGCCCGTAAACAGGTGGCACTCGACGAGCGTATAGCCGTCGTCAAAACGCGTGGAATCGAAGCGCTCGAGGACCTTAAAGGTCGTAATGGCCTGGCGCGCGAAAGGATCGTCCGAAACCGCCATCTTGACACGGTCACGCGTAGAACGGGCAATGCCGGTGTTAATGGTGCCCTCATCCATAGCGATATGTCCGTGAACGAGCGTGATATAGCGACGATCGAGCGTGCGCGTGCGAATGAGATTTTGGAGTGCGCGCTGCGTGTCGTCGTCTTTTGCCGCAAGCATGAGGCCCGAGGTATCGCGATCTAAACGATGCACGATGCCGGGGCGGTCCTCACCCTGCACGGTACCCAGATGGTCAATGCCGCAGTGGTAGACCAGAGCGTTCGCAAGCGTGCCGCTCTCGTGGCCATGGGCGGGATGGCACACCAGGCCGCGCTGCTTGGAGAGCACGATGAGGTAGTCGTCCTCGTAACGGATATCGAGGGGGATGGCCTCGGGAATCACATCAGTGGGATCATGCGGCTCGGGCAGGTCGACCGAGATACGGTCACCGGAGTGCACAGCATATTTTTTTGATAGGCAGGTCTCGCCGTTCACGATTACGGCGCCGCCCTCGATCAGATGCGCGCAGGCAGAGCGCGTGGGGCAGCCGTCGTTGGCACCCAGAAAGGCGTCGAGACGCTGGCCAGAGCAATCGTCGGCAACAAGAATATGGATGTCGGCCATTAACGCTCATTCCTTTCGCGAATCTTGCGGGCACGCTCCCCACGCTGCTTGGCTTTGCGCTTGGCGCGGGCCTCATCACGGGCATTGAGCTCGGCAGTCGCATCGACTTCGCGGGCCGCAGGGCTCAAGAACATGTAGCCGATGAGGGCAAGCACAACGCCTACGGTGATGCCGATATCGGCCACGTTAAAGACGGGAAAGTCGATGAAGGTGGTGGCAATAAAATCGGTCACAAAGCCAAAAGTCAGACGGTCGATCGCGTTGCCAATGGCGCCGCCCGCGACCATAGCCATGCCCACAACCTCCAAGCGAGCAAGCTGGGGCGCGCGAAGCAAGTACACGGCAATAGCGATAATGACCGCCAACGCCAGCACGGCAAACGCGATGCCATGCCCCTCGCCCATGCTAAAGGCAGCACCGATATTGCGGACAAATAGAAAGTCGATCACACCGGGGATAACAGTCACATGCAAAGCGTCGCCCGCGGCACGAACCGCAAGCTTGGTCAGCTGGTCAACAAGCAGCACAACCAGCGCCACCCCACCAGCAACACCCAACCGCCAACGCAAAGGCGGCGTCATATCCCCAGCACGACCCAAATCAATCCCCTACCCTCAAGAACATCGAATTCCGTTTAACGCAATTAACCATCTTATATTGCCACACGCAGAGCGCACGACATATTCGCTAACGCCAGATAAATAACCAGCATAAAAAGAAAGCCGCATTCCGAAAAACAGAATGCCGCTTTTATTCAGCGGAGCAAATGGGCCGAAGGCGTCCAAATTCTCCCAATAACTAAAATGCCGAGTTACCGTGCCTTAAAGGGCATTCGCGCAGCGCTTGCAGATATGCGCGTGGCCGTTGTACTCGCCGACGGTGGTGCGGTAGTTCCAGCAACGGTCACAGCACTCGCCCTCGGCTGCCTCGATGGCAACGGAGAGTTCCTCGCCCTGGGTCAGCTCAACATCGGAAACGATGTAGAACTCGGCCAGGTCGACGGCCTTATCACCGGTCAGCAGCGCGTACATCTCGGCGGGAACGACCGCCTTGACGCGGACCTGCTGGCTCTTGGTGAAGGTACCGGCGGAGCGGGCATCCTCAAGGGCCTTGGTCACGGCGCTACGGAGCTCGAGTGAAGCCTCGAGCACGCCCTCAAACTCATTGGCCTCGTCGAACGTGATGGGCGACTTGTACCAATCGAGCAGCGCGGCGTACTTCTGGTGATCGACGCAGCCGGCGGGCGCATAGGCCATGGCCTCGTCGACCGTGTAGGACAGGATCGGCTGAAGGTCGCGCATGAGCATCGAGAAGAGCTCGGCCAGCACGGTCTGGGCGCTGCGGCGCTCGAGCGAGCCGGGCTTCTCACAGTACAGACGGTCCTTCAGGGCGTCGAGATACACGTTGGAGAGCTCGGTAACCACGAAGTCGTAGAGCGCACGGTAGGCGCGCGGGAACTCGTAGCTGGCGTAGGCATCGTCGACCTCGGCCTGAACCTGGGTCAGACGGGCAACCATGAGCTTGTCGAGCGGCAGCAGGTCGGCAAAGGCGACGCCGTCGGTCTCGGGCTCAAACTGACCCTCGAGCTCGGAGAGCAGGAAGCGCAGCGTGTTGCGGAAACGACGGTAGGCATCGGACGTACGAGCAAGAATCTCGTGGTCGATGGACACGTCGGAGCTGGTATCGACAGATGCAACCCACAGACGGATGATGTCGGCGCCCATCTCGTCGCAGACCTTATTGGGGTCGATGACGTTGCCGAGCGACTTGGACATCTTTCGACCCTGGCCGTCGAGGGTGAAGCCCTGCGAGACGACCGCCTTGTACGGAGCGTGGCCATTGGCACCCACCGAGGTGAGCAACGAGCTCTGGAACCAACCGCGGTGCTGGTCGGAGCCCTCGAGATACACGTCCGCCGGATACTCCAGCTCGGGACGGTACTCGCAGACGGCCTTCCAGGAGACGCCGGAATCCCACCACACGTCGAGGATGTCCTTATCGGCCTTGAGGTGATGGCCGCCGCACTTGGGGCAGACGCAGGCCTCGCCCAGGTAGCTCTCGGGAGCGTCGGTGAACCAGGCGTCGGAGCCCTTCTCGTGGAAGAGCTTGATGACGGCGTCGAGCGTGGCGTCGTTCATAACCTTCTCGCCGCAGTCGGCGCAAGTGTAGCTCGGGATAGGCACGCCCCAGTTGCGCTGACGGCTGATGCACCAGTCGGGACGCTGCTCGACCATGGCGCCGATGCGGTTGGCGGCGTGAGCCGGATACCACTTGACGTTCTCGCGAACCTCCTTGCCAGCCTGCTCACGCAAGCCGGTCTTGTCCATCGAGACAAACCACTGGTCGGTAGCACGGAAGAGCACCGGGTGCTTACAGCGCCAGCAGTGCGGATAGCTGTGCGTGATCTTCTTCTCGAGGACCAGGGTGCCGCGCTCGCGCAGGAACTCGATGATGTGTGGGTTGGCCTCATCGGTGTCCATACCGCTGAAGGGGCCACCGGTGCCAAACTCCTCGCCGGTGTAGAACTTGCCGTCGTCATCGACCGGCATGCAGATGTCGGTGATGCCCTCCTTGAGGCACGCGAAGTAGTCATCGACGCCGTGACCGGGCGAGTTGTGGACGATACCGGTACCGTCATCGACACCGACGTAATCGGCCAGCAGCGCCACGCCCTCAACGCCGTCAAAGATCGGCTGCTTGTAGTGGATGTGGTGGAAGGTCTCGGCGGGAACCACGTAGGGCTTTCCGTCGACCATAACCGGGGTGTACTCCCAGCCAAACTCCTCGCAGCACTTGGGAGCCAGGTCCTCAAGCATGACCTCGGCACGGCCATCGTGCTCAACGGCGACATAGGCGGCGCCGGGCTTAAGGGAAACGGCCTGGTCGGAGGGGATGGTCCACGGCGTGGTCGTCCAGATGATAAAGTCGACCGGGCCATCGAAGTTCTCGAGGCCGGCGGGCTTGGAGGTCATCTCAAAGCGCACGAAGATGGACGGGCTCGTCTCGTCGGAGTACTCGATCTCGGCCTCGGCCAGCGCGGTGTGGCAGTGCTTGCACCAGTGAACCGGCTTGTGGCCGCGATAGATCATGCCCTTATCGAACATGGCCTTAAAGACCTCGATATCGGCAGCATCATGCTGGTGATAGAGCGTCAGATAGGGGTTGTCCCAGTCGCCGAGCACGCCCAGACGACGGAAGCCGGCCTTCTGGAGCTCGATGTTCTCGACAGCGAACTCGTTGCAGAGCTCACGAATCTTGGCCGTGGGGGTCTGGTTGAACTTCTCGGTGCCGAGCTTCTCCTCGACCTTGTGCTCGATCGGCTGGCCGTGGCAGTCCCAACCGGGGACATAAGGAACCTCATAACCCTGCATCATCCAGTAGCGGTTGATCATGTCCTTGGAGATCTTGTTCATGGCGTGGCCGATGTGGATCGGGCCGTTGGCGTACGGAGGACCGTCGTGCAGCACGAACTTCTTATGACCCTCGTTCTTCTTCAGAACCTGCTCGTAGACCTTGTTGTCCTGCCAGTCCTTGAGTCGCTTGGGCTCGGACTTGGAAAGACCGGCACGCATGGGAAAACCGGTTTTGGGCAGATTCATCGTCTGCTTGTACTCGTTTGCCACGGTACCCCTTTCATATCGTGGGCGCGCACGCCCGTTGGGCACCAAAAAAGCGCCCGTCCCTACAAGCTGGGACGAAGCGCCACGAAACGGACTGTACGCCCGCAAAAGCTCTTCGCTTAACCACCCAGCTTAGATGCCCTCGCCCGCGTATTCGCGCGCTCGCATCCGTTACTCGGCTGGCCTGTATCGACGACCATCTCGGCGATATCTACTAAGACGTGCCTGTGCGGCATATCCGTTGGGACCGCAGCTCCGGGGTGATTTTCATCGGTCGCATGCGCGGGTTCTCAGCGATCCCCGCTCTCTGTAGCATGCGGACGGCCGACTACTCGTCCCCATCAACGCTTATGCGGAGTATGCTAGCACGTTCCGCGCCGGCGAAAAACCCTCAACACTGGTTTTATACGTTCGAAATTTCTCGCGGCTGTGGACCTTCTCTAGGAGCAAAATACCTGAAAGCACTTTATCGAAAGAAAGAAGGTTGCCATGCGCACGATTGGAATGAGTGATTATACCGTTGGCGAGGATTGCTTTACCGAGCTGCCCGCCGCACTGGCCGAGTACGGAGCGACCAAGGTCGCTATCATTGGCGGCAAGCGAGCCCTGGCTGCGGCGCTGCCGGGAATCGAGGCGGCACTTGAAGGTACCGATGTCGAGGTCCTGGAGACGCGCGTCTATGGCACCAACAGTACGCGTGCCAATATCGCCAAGGTCGTGAACTCCCCTGCCTGCCAGGAAGCCGACGTGCTCATCGCATGCGGCGGCGGCAAGGCGCTCGACACCGTGAAGACCGCAGCCATCGAGCTCAAGAAGATCGTCTTCACCGTCCCGACGATCTGTTCTAACTGCTCCGCCGCGACCGCCATTGCCGTCGTGTACAACGTCGACGGCTCGCTCGAGGGCTATTCGTACCCCAACCGACCCGCGCACATCTTCATCAACCCCAAGATCATCGCCGAGGCACCGGCAGAGTACTTCTGGGCCGGCGTGGGCGATGCCCTGTCTAAGCAGCCCGAGGTCGAATACGCCACGAGCGCCGGCAACCTAGAGCACACGGCAGGCCTTGGCCTGGCACTCGCCCATACCTGCTCCGAGCCGCTGTTTACCTATGGTGTGCAGGGTCTTGAGGATGTGCGCCAGAATCTGTCGAGCGAGGCCGTCAAGCAGATCGCGCTCGACATCGTGGTCAACACGGGCTATGTCTCGAACCTGACCAACCAGAACGATTACTACTACAACTCGAGCGTGGCGCACGCGTTCTACAACGCTACCTGCAGCATTCCGCGTGAGGGCACCTACCTGCATGGCGAGGTCGTGAGCCTGGGCGTGCTGGTACTGTTTGCCTATACGGGCGATACCGAGAACCTTGAGCGCTACGCCGCCTTTAACAAGCAGATGGGGCTGCCCGTAACGCTTGAGCAGGTTGGCCTTACCGAGGCAGATATCCCGGCCCTGTGCGAATACGCGCACGCCACCAACGAGTGGAAGCAGGGAAACCCCGAGCCCTTCACCGACGAAAAATTCGCCGCCGCCATCAAGGCTGCCAACGCCTACGGCCACACGCTCTAGGACTGGCCCAAAACCACCACAAAGGGGACAGGCACCTTTCTGGTGGTTTTTTATTGATCCAGCATGTTGGGGTCGAACTCGCTTGCCGGGATCACGCGGTACCCGTGACGCAGCAGCAGGTCGACGAAAACACCGTTGCCCGCGGTGAGCGTACCGCTAAAGGTGCCGTCGTAGATGTGACCCGCACCGCACGAGGGGCTGCGGTCCTGAAGGATGCACGCGACTATCTCTTCCGGTCCGCCTGCCTGCTCGCACATATCAAGCGCGCGCTGAGCACCCTGGCGAAACTCGCGATCGACTGAGGTACCCTCGCAGGTACGGACCTCGCCGTTCACAATCTCGGACGGCTTGCGCGGCGTGG